>CAZSXS010000021.1:0-45311 GCA_964611385.1 uncultured Defluviitaleaceae bacterium | reverse complement strand
CCATTGTCTTATTTTACCAATTATAGACTCCGTTTTCAAGTGAAAGCACTATATGTTGAAATAGGGTTGATAGGACGCAATTATTCTTATTAATTCTTCGTCAGCAAAGGCAAAGAACCTCCCAAACAATTTTCTCTTGGAAATTTTTTAGGAGGTTCTTCATGTTCTGCTTTGGAAGATGGTAGGATACGATTTACATATATACTCCTTCTTCACGCCAAATCCGATGCATCATTTCATATCGCTTCAAGGGCAGGCCTGTGTAGACACAATTGGAGGTGGAGAAGATGAAGCCGTAAGCACCGTCCATTCCTTCTTGCAAGCAACGACGCACATCAGCGGCGGCTTCCTCCTCGGTTCCCGTCTGTAGCAGGCCGCAATTTACATTTCCGATGGTGCAGATCCTGTCACCGTATTTTTTTCTGACGTCCGTTAGGCTCATAAAACCTTGGGGGTCTATGGAATGCAGTCCATGAGGCTTGCAGTCAACAATCTGATCCAGGATAGGATTGAGGTTGCCGTCGGAGTGCTTGATGGTATAAAAGTCAAGCTCCCGATAGGTTTGAATCGTCTCCTTAAGGTGCGGGGCGATCAGCTCGGCAAAGATTTCGGGGCTGTAAAAGGGATTTACATTAAAGCTATAATCTGAGCAGAGGGCAAATCCGTCCAGCAAGCCAGTCTTTGACAAGGCAGCGGCAGTTTTAAAGGATTTTTCAGCACTTATGTTTTGCTTCTCGTGTATCTTTTCCGGCTCCTCATACAGCATACAAGAGAACTCTATCATGTTATCGCCGTGGGGAATCGAGCAGGTGGTATCGCCATGCATTAGAAGGAAAAACGCATTTTCTGATTTTTCTCGGATTAGTTCCAGCAGCCATTTGATATCCTCCAAGTTGCTGGGGTTTGGATGAACAAAAATAGCATCATGTTTGTACTTGTTGGCAATATCAATGTAAATGTCGGCCATGTCATTCATATGCAGCTTCTTTTCCTCATAGGACATTTGGTTCCACTGGGAATAGTGCCTATGAGAAGGATGAACCTTGCCCAAGACCTCCATGGTCAAATAAAAAACCAACTCAAAATGAGGAACATGTCCTTCGATTCGCTCACACCTCAAGGCCTTTGCGAATCTTTCTTGTCCTGTTTCTTTCATAAAGTCACCTCTACTCATTCTATTTACTATTTCACTTATCGATAGGCTTCCTGGTCTATTAAAGAAGCAGAATCTTCGTCAATAAACAAAGTCACGTTGCTGTGTTGCTTTAAGGCGGTTGCGGGGATTTGATTAGTTACCTCGTTTTCAAGGGTAGCTTTAATGGCTTGCGCTTTCACCTTAAAGGGGACAGCCGAAACAATGGCCTTGCATTGCAGAATTTGATGTACGGTCATGGAGATGGCTTCCTTGGGTACAGCCTCCAGATTCGGGAACCAACCCTCTCTAAGTTGTTGCTTTCTGCAAGCTTCATCCAGCTGAACGATCTTGTAAGCGGCTTTTGTTTCAAAGTCTGCTGGGGGATCATTGAAGGCAAGGTGGGCGTTCTCTCCGATGCCGATTACGCCTACATCCACTGGAGCCGCGTTTAGCTCCTTCGTCAGCTTGTCGATGATCGCTTCCACCCCTTGCGAAGTATCCACAAAATGTGCTTGCTTTAAGGAAACCTTGCTGACAAAGCGCTCCTTCAAATACTTGATAAAGCTGGCTGGGTGTTCCTCACCTAGCTCTATGTACTCATCCAGATGGAACATTTCGACCTTTGTCCAGTCAACCGCCTCCTGGATTAAAGCTTCAATCGTGGTAAATTGAGAAGCTCCGGTTGAAAGGATGATTCTTGCACTTCCGTTTTTTTCGATGGCCTCATTTAAAAGAGAAGCGATGCAGGAAGCGGCTTTTTTGCCCAATTCTTCTGGGGTTTTACTTAAGATTACGTTCATATAGTTGTTCCTTTCTATATCTATATAATTTTATAAACGGGTATCAAACACAGTACGTATCAAGTGAGTGCTCCATTCACGCCCAAGCCCCAGCCCCAGAAGGGACACCGCCCTCCACTAGTACTGGTCGTAAGCCGTTTCGGGCGGTATCCCTTCCGGGGCTTTCATCGGATCGCTTTACCCTCACGCGCATTGCGACCGCTTTAAGTCTTGAATCACCTTTTGTGAGATCAGCGGGATCGCTTTACGCACACGCACATTGTGACCGCCTATGATATTATCTCATTTTCGATGTTTCATTTAACAAAGCAATATACAAGGAGGAGGTCCAGCTATAATCCCGGATTGGGAAGATTTTACGGCGTATGTCATAGGGTGGGGTGCAGGGGCCCTTTCTGTCCATGAAAGAAGGAACCTTCTCGCCGCTACTGTCGTAATACTCAAAGATACACCCAAGCTGATGATACCATTTTGCAATTTGTTCAATGGACGCTAGGGCAATTTTGTTTGCAAGCTCAGGATAGCCGTATTCTCTTAACCCGCTGATAAGCATATAGTTGTAGTTAATCCAGCAGCTTCCTCTCCATAGGTCACAACCATAGGTCGGCTCGCTGGCTGCGTCTGTGGCAAAGGGAACCTTCGTCATAAAGTGGGAGGGATTCTTAAGCTGCTTAACAAGAATCGCCACTCTATCCTCATCAACCACAGCCGCAAAAAGCGGCATAAAGCTATAAAGCCCCTTGATATTTGAAAAGCCACCGTCCAGATACCGATCGCAGTAAAGCTGCTTTTCCTCATCCCAAAGTTGGGTGTTTATGGCCTCTTTCATCTGTTGATATAAAGATTCATGTTCCTTCGCTTCAAGTCCCAGATCCAGTACTTCTGCCATTTTTACCAGATGTCGGACTTCCTTTGCCATAAAGGATGAAAAGTCAACACAGTCCATCGTCTTACCGCTATCAAAGCGGCAGGAGTTATCGGCTCCGGACTCTCCGCTTCTTGTACCAGAGATATGCCATTCACAAAGCAGGTTCTTATTTGCGTCACGGTTTTGCAGGTTCCACTGGAGGTATCTCTTTAAAGGCTCATAGGCCTTAGCAAGAAAGTCTTTTTCTTGGAAGCGCTCATACAGAAGCCAGATGCCCCAAGCCAAGACAGGAGGCTGTGTAATGTGCAGCTTTTCATGAGGGGTGGTCATGATAGGGATCAAGCCATCCTCACGCTGAGAGTCCAAAACCGCTGTAACCGTCACGTAGGCAAGCTCTTTGTCGTAGTACTGCCAGCCAAGAGCATGAAAAACCGAATCCCAAAGCCACATATTCTTATGAGGTACCCGGTCGGGCGTTGTCCAAAGGCTCTTGATGATTCCTTCTGCTGCCATCATATTTCCCCGAAGTATAGAATAAGTTTGTACATTTCTTGGGTACAGGATGGTGTTACGAGGCTCCGAAAACAAGACCATCCAATCTTCTGTTTCCATTCCCTCCAGCTTGAACGCATTTTCAAAATACCACTCAAAACTGTCATACCCATTTGCCGATATCAATCCGTTTTTTTGATTCAATACAATGGCGATTTTCTCAACCATATTGTTCATCGAGCTATAATTTTCCAGTTCCTTTGCGTAGCGACTAAGCTCAAAGTAATCCAGACGGCTGGTATCAAAGGCCTGGCCTTGCATAAAGGCAATATTCCTGATCCACTGCGTCTCAGACAGGGTTTGTGAAAGTTTGTCAATCTTATTAAAGGATTGTTCTGTTTCAGATAACACTTGCTTCAATTTGTCAACATAAGAAAGATTGGTTATTTCCTTAACAATGTTTCCTCCCCATACATAGCCGAGGCTGCCAATGAAGATGGGTATGGAGAAGGTAATCAAAAACGACAAGAAAAAGCTTTCTCTTAACAGACAACGTAAATACCCCTCATTCTCCAAGGAATAAGTGAGGCCTGCCTTGACGGTAGTCTCCTGATTGATCACTTGGCGGTACACAAGGCTATTGATATCCTCTGGTAATCGACCAGCCAGTACCGGCCGGATTCCACTTTGGTCAAAGCAAGCATTGGTTTCCACAACCGCACCTAGCGGAAGATTTGAAATCTGCCCTACGTTGGGAAGATTTACATTGGTTACCAGGTCACCTAAGCCGAGCAAGGCCATGATCTGATGAATGCCTTCTTCGCCGCTTCGTTTAAGCTCAACTTTCTTTTCGCCATCAATCAGCATTCTGGATGTTTCCTTGCGGTTGAGCAACTCCTGCTCTCGAAAGCTGACTGGTGTCAAATGGTATCTGAACGCTGCAACCGTTTCTTTGTCCTTAATATACCACGGTGGACAAAACTCCGCAAGGTGTCTGTCGCCAGCGGCAGCAATCAGTCCATAGCGTCTGAACAAATCGAACTTTACCATATTGGCAGAGCCAAAGACACTGGTTTCGCAATAACCTGGCGCCCCGTCCTCAAAGCCTCTCTCCTCGTACTTCTTGACAAACTCCTTATATAAAGGCAGCAGATCCATGCCCTGATAGCTTGCCTGATCAATCCAAGTGAAGTGATTGATACCGAGCACGTTGATCAGGATTTCATGCCTTTCAACTTCAGATATACCCCGCAGATCATTCAACATCATGGCAAGGAGCTTTTGTGTTCCGAAGACCTCATGGCAGCAGCCGAAGGCCTTAATCTGAGGAAAGACCTCATAAAGCGTCTTGGTACAGATGGTCATGGGGTTGGTATAATTGATAACCCAGGCGTTGGGACAATTTGCTTGGATACCCAAGGCGATTTCCTTAAACATGGGGATAGTCCTTAAGGCACGGATGATACCACCAGGACCTGTTGTATCGCCCACCGCCTGATAGATACCATACTTTTCAGGAGCATGGACATCGGACTCCATCTCCTTATAGGTAGCAGGCTGAATGGAAATCACCACAAAGTCAGCGCCCTGCAAGGCCTCGTCCAGGGTTTCACAGGCCACCATATCCCATTTGGTCTTTGCTTCCTCAGCGCCGAAGTACTTCTTGCCGATCACAACATTTTGTTGGGCAGCATCCAAATCAATATCATAGAGTCTAATCTCACCAGACAGGCTTTCTTCCAAAGCCAAGTCTCCCATCAGGCCCCAGGCCCAACCTCTTGAGCCACCACCAACGTAGGCCAGCTTAATACCGCCAACCTTATTCTTCTCTTTTTTCATGTAAACCTCCTTAATTTTAATAAACCCGAAAGCTTAGTAGGGTTTGTAGTTGTTTGTGCTCTTTTAGGAGCTCTGCGTATTTTTTCATGAAGGTTAAGGCTTCGTCGGGGAAACGGTAGCCGATGTCAATGTCTAGGGATTCCTTGAAGTTGCCGTCGAGTAGAAGCTCGTAGCTGTCTTGCTTTAGCTTTACGTAGCGTTCGGCAATGGCTTCAAGCTCGTTGGCGCATTGGAGCTGTGCACCTTCTTCGTTTGGTAAGGGGTACTTGAGTAGCTTGACTGCATTGTCCAGGGCTAGACCCATCTCTGCCTTCAAAATCATGGTTTCGGCTGCATTGATTAAGATGTTGTATACTCTGTGGTTGAATTGTACTGTGTCCCTGTACTTGCTTAAAAGTGCTAAGGCCTGCTTGCCGTTTGCTAAGGATTTTTTCAGGAACTTGCAAGCCCTGGGGGACTCCTCCTGCCGGGTGTAGTTGGCTAGGGCAAAAGCAAAGCTGAGCTTGGAGTGGTCAAAGCGGTCCAAGCCGTCTACCAGCATGGTGCTGTGTACATCTGAGTAAGGAGCGGTTAAGCAGTCGTTTTCCTTGTGCTTGTTCCCATGGGATAGCTCTGATAGTAAGACAAAGATTTGGTTCATCTCTGGTATTTCTGTTCCGTAGTAAAGCTGGGATAGTTTTCTGCAAAATTCCTTTTGATTGTTTTCACTGCTCCAGCAGATCTGCGCCGAGAAGGCATTGGAGGGAATGCTTACTTCGTATGATGAAAGCTTTGTCCAGTCCGTGACCATCATGCCCTTTACCCCGTTTCGCTTGCATTCAAGGCCTAAGAGACTGATAGTACGCATGGATTTTTGGAAGTGGTAAAAATAATCGCTGTGAACACCGAATTTTGCCGCACTTGCTGCAATGATTTCACGTCCGCCGGCAGCCAACTGATCCATGATATAAGGTCTGTTCCATTCCAGCATGTCGTAATTCCAATAGGCAATGGCTACATTCTTGTTCAGCACATCCAGGATGTCCCTGTATTCCTCCAGAATATCGCCCCAAACTATAGGCTTGATGTTTCGGGAAACCAAGTACTCGGCCACCTTATTGATGTGGTCTCCATACAAGGCGCCCATGCCTTTCAGTTTGTATTTTTCGGCGCAAATATAGCATTCTGCAAGTCGCCTGGACTCGTCGCCTCCAATGTGTATGTACTCTACATCCCCGATTACAGACAGAATCTCGTCGATCAGCTCACGATAGAAGTCTACGCAATCTTGATTACAAGGGCAAAATTGCTGTGCGGTTCTCTCTACCTCACGAAGATGCGCAAATTCTGGATGCCGTAAAATCGAATAATTATGTCCCAGGGCCTGCACCAAAGGCACGATCTTGACATGGCAGCTTTTGCAAAGGTTCAGCAGTTCTTGCATTTGGTTCTCAGTAAAAGTGTACTTGTTTCGAAGTTGCGGATATTTTTTGAATGGAAACATAGCCTCAAATTCAATAAATACCGTATTCATTTTCATGTGGGCGTAAAACTCAATCAAATGCTTTGCAAAGTCAAAGTTCGGGGCAAGAGAAAAGAGATTTTCAGATACCACATGGTAGCAAAAATGAAAGCCCCTCATTTTTAAATCTGGATAGTCCATAATAGTCATGGCTGGGATTTCTATGTTTCCGCTCGCAATCAGCTGTCCCAGGGTCGCCAGGGCATAAAAGCGACCGCAGTCGTTGTCCGCACCGATGGTGACATGATCCTTTGAAATGTCAATAAAATACCCTTCGTCGGCATTGAAGCCAGAAGCTTGGAATATTCCAGAGAGGATTTTCCCTCCTGTTCGCCCAGGTTCAAAGTAAGTCCGGGTTCGTTCCTTTGGATCAATAGCTGTGGCTGGGGCAAAAGTGTACAGTTCATGAGTACCTCCAATAGACTTAACAAAAATGGGTGCTTTGCACCAATGAAATCATTTCAACAATTTCTTCCTTAGTACGGTAAGGATTCCAGGCCGCCTCTGCGAACAGAACCCCCGCCGCCCATTCTCTTTCTTCCCAAAGCCCATCTTCAATCAAAGCGCTGACGATGCTTGGCCTTTGGCCTTCGGTCTTAATGCTGCGAAGGAGCTCAAGAACGGGTTCTAGGTTTTTGTTCCAGTAGGTCTGGGCGTAGCGCCAGATGAATTCTTTTTCTACGGCTGTTTTCTTTAAAAAGGCCTCGCTGCGTTCTCCCAGCACAAAAGGCCCCTTTTGATGCTCAAAGCCGGGCCAGTTCAGCATGGTCAGCCCCTTCAGCACAAGACCGAATTCTTCTTCGTCGCCTCTGAGGCGGCTCGCCTTGTGGGTAAAGTGCACAGCCTCCTCGGTAGCGGAAACGTTTTTTGGGTCGTGGTGATAGGGGAAGGAGCCTGCATCTTCCCAGGTTATGTTCAGTCTTTTGTCTACAGTAGCGATGGCTTCCAGGTCTGTCTTAACGGAAGTTGCGTGTAGGCCGAACTGAATCCACAGGTCGGGGTATTTTTCCAAGATCCTTGCTGAAATTCGATTCACCCAGTTAGCGGCTAGCTTTGCCGTGGATTGATTGCTGATATTGTCTGGGGAATGCTCAGTAAAGGTTTGAAAGTACATACCGTCTATGCCTAGGGCTAAGTATTGCTGCTCATAGGTTTCGATAATGCGCTTCGACCACTTTTCCAAATCGGAAGCTGCTGTGGGGTCAACCTCCTCACCCCAACACCAAGAGTAACCCCAGACAATCTTCAAGCCCCGCGAGTGGGCATAGTCTACGACTTCCTTGGCATTGATGGGCACAAAGTCATTCCAAAGCGTCAAAAAGTTCATCTTCCACTTGCTCATGTTATCGATGAAGCTTTTGTAATCATAAATTACATGACCCCAGGTCCAAATGCCCCTATAGGCAAAAGCCGGAGCCGACTGCAAGGCAAAGTCCGGCATCTCACTCTGAAACACCTTGAAGGCTTCGTTATACACCGTATTGAAGTGATTGTACCTTTGTGGGGAAACATAGCAATGTTCAAAATCCCTGACTGAGTACAAGACTCCTTGAGCATCGTTTCCACACAAGATGGCAATTTTACTCTCCTCGTTAAAGGGGCTTTTCATCACCTTAATCGAAAAGCCCTCAGCCTTTTCGTTCTTTTCAAACAAGCCTTCCTTATAAAAGTCCGCTATGTAGTTGTTTTCCAAGGTTCCGATAAAGATGACATTGAAGTCTTTTAGTTTTTCCTTCTCAATATCGTCTTGACTGACGGTAAGCACATAAGGAACATAGTCCGAAACAATTTTGTAAAGCTTGTTCAGCGCCACTCGCTAAAGTGTTTTTTTATTTTCATTTTGAACCCCCCTTACCACAATGAAACATCATTGACTTTGCGGCAGATTGCATTCGTCCCATAGACAAAGCCAAAGTTCACAACTGAGTTAAACAAGCCTACCGCCGTACCGAAGCTAAAGCTTTGCTCCTGTATGCCGCGGCGATGCCCCGTAATCTTATTCACGAGCTCTGTTAGAATACCGTCCAAGGAGAAAAGATTAACAATCAAGCCTACAATAATAACGGTTGAAATAAAGTGAGGAAGATAGCTGATTGATTGAACTGTCTTTCTGAAAGCGCCTTCTTTCACTTCATTGAGCATTAAAGCAAAAATGATTGGAGCAGGAAACGAAAATATCAGTGTGAATAAACTGATTAATATGGTGTTGGTTAATATGCGACCGAAGAACATGGAGCTGAAAAATTGCTGAAACCATTTTAAGCCCACCCATTCGGCACCAAAAAACATGTTTCGTCCTGGCGCATAATCCTGAAACGCAAAGATCACGCCGTACATTGGGATATAGCAGAATACAAACAGGAAAATAGCGCCCGGAAGAACAAGCATGAGTAGATATTTATCCCTCTTGGCAAGCCGAACAAACTCAGTGAAGCTTTCATTAAACGATCTTTTTGGTATTGCCTTTTGTGTAGTCAGATTCAAAAAAATCACCCCTCCTTATCCGCTTCTTGATTCTAGTTTTCGCAAAAAGAGCCACGGATTGAAACAGCCGATAAGCATCCGTATAATCCGTGGCTCTTCTTATTATTTATTTATTGTAGTATCTGTCGTATTGAGCTTGCTTTGCTTTCACTACTTCATCAATTGACCTTCTTCACTTGCAAAGACATAGTCAAACAGCTTTGCGGTGATTTCCGGGTTCTTGTTTGCACTGGTGAGGATCCATCTTTCGCCGTTTATGTACGGATAGTTTTCATAAGCACGATCGCCGAAGGGGCCTACAGGTGGCATGGCCAGCTTCCAGTATACACTAGGATCTTCTGCTTGCATTTGCTTATTGCGAGCCATAAAGGTACCTGTCCAACGTTGTTCTGCACCCACCTGATTGCTTAAGATTTGAGCCTCGGCCTTGTCAAAATGGTCGATTAAGATGGATTGGTCAATGAGCTTTTCTGCATACCACTTTCTCATTTCTTCCAGGTAAGCTTTCATCTTAGGTGAGTTGATGTCTGAGGTGAAGTCATGATGAATCTTCCCATCGATAGAGGTGAACCAGTCACTCCAAGGAGACAAACCATAATCAAGAGAGAAATCCTTGATCTCTAGATTCAAACACTTGTGTAGATGGAGCAGTTGTAGCATTGGTTTTAGCAGGGGCTTCTGACTGTTGGCATCCGCTTAATGCTGATGCAGTCATAAGCGTTGCCAATAAGGCGCTTACACTTTTTTTAGTAACGAGCTTAGTCATTTCATTTCCTCCTATATTTTAAATTTGCACTACTGATTTCTTGATGAAGAACAGGCAGATGTTAAGTTGACCAAAAGATTTTCCGATTGGCAAGATTTATTATACATCTTTAATGGCTTTTGCAAAGCTTCATTTTTTATTTCTGACAATATTATTTTAATTTTTGTTGCATATTTCTTATCCGTTCATAATTTAATGTAGGGTTCAATTTTTAATATTAACGCCTAAAAGGTTATTTTTGTCGGCTTTTTCTGTTGTGCACTTTTCGATTTAGTGCTATGGTAGACTTTGAATTTCAGCACAGGATCTATACTGAGACAAAGTCTTTGAAAGGAGTTTTTGACATGTTAGACAAAACACTTCCCTACTACCCGATGATCATGGTTAGGGAGCCGGATGCGGATTGTGATTATCCCTGTTACTCTTTGCCCGAGGGTTATGCTTTTAGAACCTATACAGATGGCATGGCGGAAGAGTGGGCACGCTTGCAAATGTCGGTTGAGCATTTTACAAACATAGAGGATGCACGGCAGTACTTTGCCAAAGAATTCTCCACAAATGAAAAAAAAGCATTGATGAAAGAGCAATGCTTTTTTATCTCAAACCATATGGACGAGCTAATTGCAACAGCGACCCTTTGGTACGGTAGCCACTTTGGGAGAAAGCTCTGGCGTATCCATTGGGTTGCCGTTCACCCAAGCTGCCAGGGTAAGGGCCTCGCCAAGGCGCTACTCACCAAGCTGCTGGATACCTACTACAGTAAAGGTTACACGGATATGCTATACTTAACGACTCAAACCTGGAGTTATAAGGCCATCAAGCTTTACCTGGCTTATGGCTTTCAGCCATATGTAGGCTGCCGTCCCGTCAACTTTGAAACAGATAAGTCAGAAGAACAGTTTCAAAAGGATAACCAAAAGGCTTGGGAATTGGTGCTTGGGCTCTGATTTGCCTCCATCCCCCAAGGTTTTTTACCAATAAATGTCCTGAACTGGCTTTTCCGTAAATTTCCTTCCCTGTAAATAGGCTCTCCACTTGATTGTGTCCAAACCGAATTTCTCCCCAGTGAGACTTGCCAATTCGTCAGCCGCACTTTTAGCTAGGATTTTTCGCTGATCCTTCAAATGCTCAGTAAGGCCCCAGTAGCCATCCTTATCCTTGCATCGGGCTAAGGCCCTCAGAAGAATCTGTCGAAGATAAGAAATTCTTTCCTTTTTAATGTCTATATCGTATGCATAGGGCTCAATCACAATGCTTTGGGCAAACTCTGGAAGCTGTAAGGCTCGCTTAAGTATCGGCACAAATTCCGGCCAACAGATTCGTTCTGCAACATAGGCAATGGACTCAATATGGTTAAAGATAAATTGCCGAACATCCAGGTATTTCCGTTCGCTTGCCTCAATTCTTTCTAAAAGAGGCTCGAAAACCTCAAGAATTTTTTTGTCATTGCTTCTTGACAGCAGATTGATTAAATAGGTCACTTCGCACATGGTGCCGTGGTCGGGCGGAGCGATACAGCAGTCAATGCTGCCTTGTCGGTCGATCAGGGTCTCGGCACTGTTTAAGTTTCTGTGAATTTCCTCAAGAAGGGTACTCAATCCACTTTCGTCCCTATGCCATAGTAAAAGCCTTGCCAGCGTCAGTCTCCTTTGCCCGCTGCTTTGTTCATATTCCTGCCTGAGATGGGGCAAAACTGCCTCGCTCTCTGCCAGGAGTAGGCTAGAAATTCTATCTTGCGTTTCCACTTTGCTCCGTTTGTCCAAGTCGGAGTAGTTGAAGGGTTCATCATCGCTAATCTGTCGTATCATTTCTGCACAGTCTACTGATGAACCATTCGCAGCGGAGTCCTCCAAAACTGAAGCCTTCCCAATATTGCAGAATCTTTCTGAATCCATCCCATCCATAGCTTTCAAAATCCCCAACTCCAGCAACCGCGCTTGTAGCGCCTGCACATCAACCTTCCGTACTGAGGTCTTGTCTTTCACACAAAGAGCTGCAGCCAAACCCAAGATACCACCTTGGTTTTGCACATCTCCCTGCATACGAAGCATGGGCATGGCATCATGGGTGGCAGAAATGGCCTTGCCTACCACATACAATCCATCCAAACCTTTGGGAATATAAGCCCCCAAAGGAATATACACATCATGCTGAGGTGGTAGATAGCCAAAATAAACCATATCCGCCAGTGATTTACCCTTTGTGTCCAGGTTACTAAAGCAGGAGGCCACCGTGTCCGGATATTGTTGATAAGAGCAAATAGCTCGCAGATCAACACAAGCTTCTCCATGTATATGTCTGCTTTCTCGGGTGCAGATGTAGCTGCTGTGATCATGGAGCTCTTCCGGCCCTCGCCTTCGATTCACCAGGATATAGCGGGTGTAGTCAAAGGGATCACCTACATCCACTGCGGTTGTAAAGATTCCTCCCTTATAAACGCCTGCCTGTTTAAACTGCCCCATACAAGACCACATAGGCATCCGATCCCTTTCGTTGCCGTAGGTGTATTCGGCCCCCGCCAAAACAGCAGCATCTCCGTCCCCAGTTGCGTCTATGCTCACCTCGGACAGAATCAAGCTCAGCTTGTTATTCTGCAGCGCCAAAGCACCTTTTACTTTGTTTCCATCCTTCACCACAGCAACGCAGACACAATCCAGCCTGTATTCCACATGGTTTTTCAGCCCCTCTTGCCAAAGGATATAAGACTTAAGATAGGGATTCCAGGTGTCTCTATCGTTCCAGCAGCAGGTTTTAAACGGAAAGCGGACAGCCTTGCCCAAGGCTTCAAAGGCATCATCAATCTCTTTGACATACCCCTCTCTTCGGCTAAACCAGTGGATATGCACCCCGCCCAAGGTTCCAGTGCCACCTACTAGAGGATTCATTTCCAAGAGCACTGTGTCTGCTCCGTTTCGGGCTGCTTCTATGGCTGCAACGGCTCCGCCTGTGCCCCCTCCAATGACCAGTACCTGGCATTTTCGGACCTCGTCCACTTTCAGGCGAAGATTTTCTATTACAGGGGCTTGGTAGTAGCTTTGAAATTCGTTATAGGCGTATAGGAATTGCTTGTCCTCGCTTTCTGAGTCACTTTCTGAGCTGTTCTTTACGCTGTCCAGGCTGCTCTTTGCACTGTCTAGTCTGTTCACTTTACTTTGATGGATCGAAACCTCGTTGCTGATTTTGTACGCTTCGATAAGATTTCCTTCCGCTTCGAGTATCGTCTGAACTGGATCAAAAGCACTAGCTTTCTGATCTACAGAACTGCGCCCATCCGAATCGCTTTCTTTCTGATCTATAACACTGCACTCATCCAAAACCCTTCCATCCAAAACCTTGTGCGCAAAAACCCCGAATCGAGCGTTTTCAAAGGCTTTAACCTCCGTAAGTAAGAACTTTGCTACAGCGATCGCCTTTTCATAAAGCTCAAAGTAAGACCTTTCTTTCTCCTCCTTTAGCTCCGAAAGCCACCGAATTTCTACAATTCGATTGTCCATTACCGTGGGATAAAACCAAAGCTCTATTTGTTGATCTTGCAGCAAATGGCGCAGACTTTGATTTAATTCAGACGGAGAGGCTGTAACGTTTTCAAATTCTAGGCATAAGTACGTAGGTACGGCCAGGCATACTTTGTCCTCTTCCTTCTCCTTCTCGACCTCTTTCTTGTAAATTGACTTCGCAGTAATCGCATAAACGCCCGAACGCGACCCGACGATCACGGTCTGCGACTTTTCTGAATCTTTACTCTGTCCTTCTCTTTGAACCTCTATGAGGCGCAACCCGTACAGTAGATCAACCCCGGCTTGAATGAGCTTATCCTCCAGAAAGCGTTTATACTGATCCATGGAAAAGGGAACGATCGTTCCCTCCTTATATTCCTCTCTGATGTCGAACCAGTTTTGCAGCACTGCCTTGTACTTGGCTTCATAGCGCACCCAAGGCCGGAGGGTATCGCACAAGTCGGGCGACAAGTGGGTTCCGCTTTCAATCAACAGAACTTTTTTGCCTTGTTTGGCCAGGGCATAAGCGGTCACTACGCCCCATAGGCCGGAGCCGATAACAAGATGCTCTGTAGAGCATAGCTTAGAAACAGGAGTATTGAATGTAATTGTCATAGTTTCCTCCAATATTTTGGTAAGTTTCGTGTAAGCTTGTTTGTTGCAAACATTATAATTCCAAAACAAAAACTTCGCCAGGCTTTTTCTCGTTCCTTCGAGCAATGGCTTTATTCCGGGTCTTCCAATGCTTCATATGGAATTTTTTTTCTCCCTTGGTATAAATAAGAATGGAAGAGCCAAAATAAAAAATGTTATTGAAATAAATCTAAATTCCGATATAATGGCAGTATGTGAATAATACAGTGGGGTTTTTCAAAACTATAAGTGATCATTTATGGAGGGTGTTTATGTATAAAAATAAACTTAATCGACTTGTATCTTTTCTGTTGCTTGTTACGCTCATACTACCATTGTTACCAAGATTAGAAGCCAAATCGGCTGTTCCAAACAAGCTTTCCCATTATTTTTTCGGTAGGGTTACGGAAGGGGCTATTGATAACTCGCCGATTATTTCTACCGATGGGGACAGTGAGTTTGGGGACAACGCGGTAGCTTTTTCTTGGCAATTTAACGAATATGGAACCTTTGAGCTTTCATACGTAAGGGACAAACAGACATCAAGTGGTGCTTTGGTTACTTTTAAAGCTACAAAGGACCCAAGTTCTGATGCAGTTTTAGTCAGCTATTCAACGGAGGCAGTGGTTACGACAGCGGCCTCAATTCACAGTAATATTGGTGTGGCAAATGGAAGCAAACAGTATATTGATTATAATAAGTATGTAAACCCAAATAATAATTACAATATGGGCTTGAAAAATGAAGGAAACTATGTTGTTCCGAATAATGGCGGAGGCATGGGCGGAGTAAACAATTCTGTTGACTTTGTTTTAGTCCGAGAAGGTGGTTATTCATTCTTATATGATGGTCAAACCATTCATTTTTTATGGAAGGGTAATCAATTTTATTTTGTCACAAATAAATTACGCCAAGGTTATATCTACGATTTTAATTTACGTCATACATATGACGGAATCAATTATACCAATTGCGATACAGTAAATGTTTTAAGCGGTCTCGACCCGGATAGTTTTTCCACTACACCGAAGGCGAACGATGGAAAGACCAGCAACGATATCATCAGCTACAAAACAGATCCGAAAGTTCCAGGATCTCCGGCTGTTTCTTTAGACTTTTCTTTCGGTTTACCCAAGGTTTTTATCAACGATCAATGGGTGCCTGTTGATTCTCAGATTGTGTCCAGTCTTGGGTACAACTTAATTCTAAATGCGTACTTTGTTGATAACTATAACCGATTCTTTCAATTGCAATATGACTTGGCTAATTTGAATGCAGTTTCAGTGGTTAGCTCTCCAAATCTGACGGGTGAGATCATAGCAGCGCAAGCCCAATCAGCCGATGGTCGATCAACGATCAGTGTTTCGAATTTGCTCCCGGGTCTTCTCTTTAGTCCTAGATTTTACTTTACAGACAATGGTAGCTTTAAATCAAAAGCCCTCGGGTTTCTATATGGAAAGTTTTATACCTTTCTTCAGTATGAAGTTGAAAACTGGGATAATAACTACTTCCTGGTCTTTAAACCTTATTTTAACCATGTAGGATACTATCGGATCACTACGAACGGGATATCCAGTTTCAGTATTCCTGTACTGAGCAATGAAGCGACGAATGCGATTCAGCGGATTCCAATCACGACAAGTACCAATACGGAGTTTAAATATCAAATTTTCTATAATCCGGATAATGATTTTAGTGGAGAGCCAACGCCAAGAGACAATATTCATACGCAGATTTATGAATTTATGCCGGATCCTAGCTCCATCGGAATCAGTATCCCCAGAAATTTAACCGTTGTTGACTTCGAGCTTTTACCCAAAAATATCAATGATCTCAATCAGGCAAACTTGGATTTGACCTTGGAATGGGACATCAGCACCTTAAAGACTTTGGATGCTTTATTGGATGCAAGCAACCCGCTTGATCTTGAGTATGAATTGCGAAATTCCCTCTTACCCAATAATGAAAACGCAACTCCTTTCGCTTCGGTTGGCTTATCCATTTCCAGAAGCGGGTCAATCGGAAGCTATGTCTACTCCATCGACTATAGACCCTTGGGGAATACCGAAATTTTGTCGCCCTTATCTGGACGACTGATCACAAGACTTGATTCGGTTACCACCATTGAAAAGGCAGTTGCCAGAGTCATGATTCGATTGGATGCCGGATACAAAGAGGCGGACATTGTTGGAATGCCCTTTTATTATCCCAATATCTACTTTTTAAGTGTGAAGCCCATTGGGAGAAACTATAAAGTTGGTGCGTCTCTGGATACTTCTTTGACCCTCAGCGAATTAACCAAGCCGACGATTCCGCCTCCACAGAACTTTCAAGCTTTCTCCTCCAAAATTGAAAACAATGTTGCCTCCTTTTCGACCTCATGGTTTATTTCAGACAGAAAGCTCAGCGAATACTTGAGGAATTTTTCACTACCAGCCAACGCTCAACTGTCCATGAACATGTATATCTCTACGGATGAAGTGTACATGCGTGAAACTTTTTCCACTAAGAAAACGATAGACGAACGTTTGAGTGGTTTGCAGTCTCTTTATTTCACTCCGGGGAGCAGCGAAATCAATCTAGGCAACCGAGTTGCCGACTTAAGAGAGGGTAAAGTTGTCCCTGTTGTTGGTATCCCCTTTACTCAACAGCAGCTGGCTGCGTTAACCAGTCCCAGTGCATTAAGCAATGTTCCTTTCACTTTTACCTACCCCATACTTGGCGTAGACAAAAACCAACGCTACTACCTATATGTCGATTTGTTGGTTGATTATGCGGACAGCAATACCCCTCAGCTCATTGAGGTGTCTAAATTATCAGAGCTGGTCGGTATCACAACACCAGGTGATCAAATGATTCCAACCGGTGAAGACAAGGTGCCCCTTGCAGTCAAGCTTGATAAGGAGAATATAGGACTTGACAGAGCAACCATCTTCTGGAATAAGATTCCGATTTCGGATCCGAATGAGAGCATTGAATATGAGATTATCCGACTAAAGGAAAAGCAGCTTGACCCGGACAGTATGCTCTCTAAGCTTACCTTTGAAGAGTTTTGGAAAACGCTTCCGGATGTTGAAAAGAGAGGCTTTGAGACAGATAATCAAACCTTGTCGGAATATGTGAATTCGGCTTTTGCTGAGGCGGATAAGGATCTGTTTATCTATGAAGAAGTTGAAAATTTCAAAAAACTCACAGATAAGACTTTGATTCCGAACACCTTATATTTTTATTATGTAAGAACCGTTAAAGTGATCGGGGACAGCAAGCTTTATTCGAGCTGGACGGGTGTCAGCGTAACAACAACACCGGTCAAGCAACCCTTAAATCTGAAAATTGAGCCCGACATGGAAGGTTATGACCCGAAGCGAGAGATTTTTATTAGCTTTGATGCGCCTATTGCAGACTTAGAAATGCTGGGTAAGGAATTCGATTTGCAGTATCAGATCAAGGAGGAAGACGGAGAATGGGGTGAGCATGTGACCATGCGTCCTGCAGATCTGAAAAAATCTGCAACCAAACCTGCTGATACCGCCTTAAAGGATTATTATCACTTCATTTATAAGGTGACCAATCTGAAACCGGGTAAGTCTTATGAGATTCGGGTACGACTGATTAGCAAAAACGGGGATGCCTCCTTATATACCAATGTGGTCCGTTACCGTACGGAGATAGATCAGGGTGAGTATGACTTGGAAGAGGACTTAAAGAGCTGGACGACCTTCTTGTACAATGAGCTGCAAAAGCTTTTGAAAAATCCGTATTGGACAATAAAAAGCACTGCAAGCGATCTGGAGGTCGTATACAGAGAGCCTATGTTCAACAGTGTTCTGGCAGGAACAACCGATGCTTCCATTAACTTGCCGGAGTGCACAACCAAGGGTGTTTATTATATTCCCTTTAACAATCTCTTAGCTGCCAATGCAGCAACGAAGGGTTTTCGATTGAAGTTTGCTTCAGGAGAAATTTTCTTGCCACCCGGCTTCATCACCGAAGTAAACGAGGATGCAGTGCTCATGCTTCGCTTGCTTAAGGATAAAGTAGCCGAGGATTTGTTCCTACGGATTACGGTTACGAAAAATCCTTACGCTGGCTTAGTAAACGGCGAAGCGCCGATGAGTGATGCTTATGAGATTGCTGTTGAACTTGTTAGCTCCAAGGCAACGGCTAAGAATTTTGATGATGATATCTTAGCGACGCTGATTAAGCGGATTCAAGATACAGCCAAGAGTCAATTTACCGCCGATCAGATTAAGAAAATGCTTAAAAACAATGCTTTGAGTGAGGAAATGGTGCAGTTTGTTAAAAAGACAGTAGCCAACTCTTCTCAAGAAATCAATGCTATGGTTAATTCCAGCTTGCTCAAAATCCTTGGAACCAGCCAAAGTGTGAAACAGTTTGAAAAAGACGTTATTATTGTTGCAAAAGAGATTGACAGTACCATCACGGTTCGAGGCTATAAATTTGGCTTGGGCTTCCAAGAATTGCCGGTTCTTGATTATTCAAGCGGCAAGGCCATCGCAACCAAAACGCCGGGCATATTTATCTTTACTGGAAGCCAAGTCCCTATGCCGGAACTGATGGTTAACTCCGAAGCCATTAGCAGTCTGATTGCAAAATATAATTTAAAGAGCTTTATTGAAGATAATTCCCCCGGAAATACCATGCCGATAGAAACCTCAGTAACGAACCGAACCGTAGCGTCTATCCTTGCTATTATCGGCGGCGCTCCTAGGGGCACAGATTATTACAATTGGCTCAGCAAGAATCTGAATCTCAACCTCTCCAAGCGCAATGAGATGATTCCTATGCGGAATGCGGACGTAATTTTTGCAACCATGCATCTGTATGAACATCGTACCAAGTCAAAGGTATCCAGTGTTCGGATTACAAACTTCAATAAACCATCCAACATTGCCAGCTTTGAAGATAAGTATAAACCTTATGTGCGGGCAGCTTACAATCTGGGTGTTTGTACCGGAGAACCTTTGAATCCTACTGATACCGTTACCGTTGGTCAATTTTTGGATATGCTTACAAACTTTGTGAAATAGGGAGGTAACTATGAAAAACCTGAAACGGATTTTTGCTTTTTTACTGGTCTTAGTCCTTATCTCCCTCACTCCGGAGGCTGCCTTTGCTGACGCACAACAGCCAATTAAGCGGCCAAGTAAGGACTTATATATCACTTATGTCAGTGATAGGTACAACATTGGATTGAATTGGGATGCGGTGACTGCCACAGATCAAGATGGAAATCCTACAGATGTTTTTTATGATGTGAAGTATAGGAACCTCACAAAGAACACCGCAGAATTATCCTCAGCTGTCAATTTGACGACGAATTCTTTTCAGCAGATGTATATGTTGGATAATGGTTCGATTTATCGATATACGGTTGTGCCGTCTCATATTCACTATATTTCGACCATCATCAACGGGCTTCCGGCACGCATACCGCAGACGATGACCACTACTGATAATGAAGAAGTTCTGTTTTTGACCGACATTGAGGTGCAAGCTATCGGCGGAGGAAACGAGTGGACTGTTACTTGGGATAATCCCACCTATGGCGGCAAGGATCTTTTTTACGGCTATCGTATTTACTATGCTGCCTTGGGAGATCCTTCTGCCGGTGCAGATGAGGCTGCTCTCTATAGAACTTTTGTAGATGTAACCAAAGACGAATATAAGCAGTTGACCGGGAACAAGGTACAGTATTCCATTCCGGTTAAAAATCCCTTGCCCGGAAGACCCTATACCTTCATGGTTGAACCTTTACGGGACAAGAATGTTACCTTAAGGGGTATCGAAACTGGCAAACCCTTTACCACGGTCAATGTTCCCAGCGGAACAGGTGGAAGCGATATTCGTAAAATTGCCTATACCAAAAATCAATACCGGGTAGACAATGCCTATATCGAGCCTTCTTTAACGGTTACGCCTGAGGGTGTGTCGTATGTAAAGCTTGAATGGAACAGTCTATCCGGTATCTCAAGCCAAGAGATTAAAAGAGTTGAGATTTATTCCGATACTTCAAAGGATTTTGCTTTTCCGGATTATCACGGAAGCATCCTTGGTGGACTAGATTCTCAAATTCAAAACACTTTCATCCTTCCAAGGCCAACGGTTACGACTTATTATAGGGTTCGTATCGTCTTAAAGGGCAAAACATCGGCTGAAGTGGATAATATTATTATGGAAACGAAGCTAGCCGATTTTAATCCGTCTTTTGTGGAGTTTGCTCCATATATGCCGACGATTGATAAAATTGAAGATAATCGAATCATGCCTTTGAACCTCAATGTAACTTGGCTTGCTTTTACAAGAAAGCCTTTTGATGATGCCGAAACCTCTATGGCGGACCCAGACACAGGCTACTTTCTTGACAGAAGTATAGAGTACGATATCTGGGTATCTGATTCTTTATCCAATTTTGATAATCCAACACTTGCACCTATCGCAACCTTGGATGCAGCAGACCTTCCTACATCAAAAACGAATAATAAATTATTTTATTCCACCCTCCTTGATCGCTACAGTTATAAGGAGTTGGACGCAAACGGGAAGGAAACTGGACTTTTTACAACTTCAGCGCTTGTTGATAATAAGATTTACTATGTTAAAATTCGGGCGAAGCGTAAGGAAAACGCTGATATTGTTTCGAAAGAAGCCTTCTATGCACACTACATCCCCCCTCTTGGTGATCTTCCTGTCAACCCACAAATGCTGTCTAAGCCACCCTTACGGATCCGGCTTGATGACAAGGGGATAGAAGTGATCACATCTAATACGATTGACATCGAATGGGATACGAAGTGGTTTGAAGCATTGGACGAAGTAACAAACTCCTGGAGTGCTGTTGTTTCTGTATCTACTCAGGGGGCCTTGCAGTTTGTTCCAGATACGATCAAAGGGAAACAAGTCAATCTGTTTGACCAAAAGTATCAGGGCATACCGGTTTCTGAGGCTATTGCGCAAATTAAGACGGACATTAAGGCCTTGGGCATCAATGCTACAGCGGTGGACACCTTGCCTGTCCGCTTGGTTGACTTAAGGAACGCTCAGTATGAATATCATGTGGTAGAATATGATCCCCTGGCTGGTGATCCAACGAAGCCGGTCAGCTATGAAGCATACTACACAGAATATCTAAAGAAAATCAACCCCGACCCTACTGCTTGGGAGCTATTGAACCCTAACAACGCCAACCCCCTACACCCGACCTTTACCGTCACCAAGGTACATGCCCCCACAGCCGGGAACTTGGTTCCCAACAAGCCTTATGTAATCTTTCTGCGGCCCTTTATCATGGCTAACGGAAAGAAAACTGCTTATTTTCCGGCCTTTGTAGTAGGAACCACCCTTGATGTAAAGCCCCCCATAGACATTACGCCCATTATTCCCATTCTGGAGCCTGTATCCAGTACAGATATGAGCGTGACTGTTCGTTGGAATTTTATTGAGGACCTACGCTATGAATTGGCTTTTTCGGACGATATCACCTTGTATCCCGACGGTGGAGTTGTTCTTTCTCATGAAGAGATTATCCAAAACTCGGAGATTAAGAAGGAAAACGATATCAACTATATCTATCTGACCATAAACGACTTGTTCCCGGAAACGAACTATCATTTGTGGATTCGAGCTTCTGCTGGAAATAATGTATCATCTTGGTCAAACCCGGTAATGATAAAGACGAAAGAGATCGAAACTCCAAAGCCTCCCCGAAGCCTTGGCCCGGTCACAAAGACCGATTTGGATCGATATAATAAACAAAATGGGGAAAAATTCGTGGCCATTTCCAAGGATTACATGATCCTACAATGGATGCGGGATATGAAGGACACCGCAGAGCCAGGAACAGAATCCGGCGGCTCGGCCAACGGAGAGGTGTTAAGTGTTGACACCATCTTGGATTCCTACATTTTGAAGGTGAACAACCTTGTGGCCAATAGACTGTACTATATCCGAGCCAAGACCGTTCTGACCGTTGTCAAAGATGGAATGAGGGCCATACGGAAGTACAGCTATATCGTGCAGATGGCAGACAACGAGAAGTTTGAGGATGCCTATGAATTCGAGGTTCCGCCCCTGGATCCGATCGAAAACGAGTATACGCAAAAGCGGAAGGAAAGTGACTGGTGTATTACCATACACTTGAAAACCAGCCTTACCGGGGATGAGTATGACGGCGACAAGGATCCCAGCCAGTACCCCTTGCCGGATACCGATTTTGAAATCACCTATGATCCGGTGACGGACAGCTTGACCTATCGTTTCAGAACCAACGAGAGGGATGCGAAGGGTAACGATGACAACGGTGTGGATCAGCGATTTATTTCCAAGCTTTTTGCTTCTAAAGCCTACATCTACCGAGTGGATCTGAGCAGCTATGAGGGACGGATTCCCAGCAAGCGGAATCTCCTGGTTCCGTATTCTATTATTCAGGCCTTTGATGAACGCCAGGTAGCCTTACGAGTTATTTCCGGAAACCTGGAAATAACGCTTCCCCCGGAAAGTATCAAGACCTTTATGAACATGCAAGGTTTTGATCGAAGTGCTCATGTACGCATTTCTACCCAGGTGAACCCTAACTCGACACCGCCGCTTGGTATGTCGGAGTACTATATTTCCGACCCGCAGAGCTTAAGCATTCAAGTGGTCTCATCAAAGCGTACGGAAAAAATTTCTCAGCTCCGCTCTCCCATTCATTTGGGTCTTTGGATCTCCGGTCATGAGCCTTCCGATCATATGGCTGCCTATTATGCCGACGGAAATTCCGGAGGATGGCAAGCGACCGGTGCACAGTTTGACGATGTGACCAACCGTATGCTTTTATCAAGCTATACGCCCTCCACCTACTCAGCCATCGCAAGGGCGGCGCAGCCTCAACTGAATGAAGTGCCTGAGCAGATTGATGCCTACTTTAGTCTGACCAAGAAACTGATCATAGAAGACCTGCCCCCGCACGACGCCAAGACCCCCATCACGGCCAACGAGTTGAACAACCTGATGATAGCAGTGGCAAGAGGTCGCTCAAAAACCAACATCGAAACAAAGCTGAGTGCCCAAGACTTTGACGCACTCGGGAAGGCAAGGCTGCTGGTAAGCGGAACAGACGTTACCAGGGAGCTAGGAATCAGTGCCTTGGTAAAGCTATACGAGTTCAAAACCAAGCAATCCCTTAAAAATTATTTCACCATGGACGAAACCCCTCACATTGACATCTCTGAGGCAAACGCCCAATTTAGAGAGCCCTTATTAAAGGCTTCGACCCTTGGCTTTTTCGGTAACGACACCTCACGGCCGACTGAACCGTTGACCTTAGGGGAAACCTTTATGATTTTAAACATCATCTTACAAGATGCTTATTAAGAGAAAAAAGCCTTGAAGGAGGATAGGGGGGATACTTTTTAATAGGAAAAGTATCCCCCTTTGATTGAATCAAGAATATACGGAGGTTTTATATGCCCGGCTTGATAACGCATTATATATGCGGAGAAGCTGTTATTAACGCCCTACCAAAGAAGCAGCAAAAGCTGCTGAACAACTACAGACAACTTTATAATATTGGAACTCAAGGCCCCGACGTGTTTTTTTATTATATCCCCGGCCTTATCAGCAAAAAGACCCGAGAATTGGGCACACTGATGCATAAGAATCATACCGGTCTTTTTATCCGACATCAGATTCAATATGTGCTGTCTCAAAAAGGTGAGGAGCAGGATGCAGCTTGCAGCTACCTGTGCGGCTACTTGTCTCATTACGCGTTGGATTGCAATGCCCACCCGTATATTTACTATAATACGGGTTTTAGAAAAAAAGGCGTGAAGGACTTAAAGTATAGCGTTCATCACCGCAACTTCGAAACGGCCATTGATGTGCTAATGCTGAAGCTACTGACGGGACAAAAACCGGCAGACAAAAAGCTTTGGGAGTTGATCAAGGTCAATAAAAATGAAGCCGCTTCCGTGGTATCCATGTTAAGCGGCAGCATAAAAAAAGCCTACAACATGGATTTAAGCAACCGACAAGTCTTTAACGCCATCAAGTACATGATCAGGTTGACCCGGATTTTACAGTCCAAACATGGACGGCGTAAAAACCTCCTGGCTCTGGCTGAAAACCTTACCTTGGGTGAG
Source organism: uncultured Defluviitaleaceae bacterium (assembly GCA_964611385.1). Lineage (GTDB taxonomy): Bacteria > Bacillota > Clostridia > Lachnospirales > CAYPQA01 > CAZSXS01. The sequence goes on along the minus strand of CAZSXS010000021.1, from coordinate 21,154 downwards.
CATCATTTTTCAAGCTTGATTCATGATCAGCTGATTAAGGACGACTATGATTATCTGAATCTTGCCAAAAAACAATGGTACCACCCCAGCAACAAAGAAGAAGAATTAACCCACAGCTTTCCTGAGATGTACAACCAGTCCGTTACGGATGCCGTTGATATGATACAGGCGCTCTTTTCCTATATGCACCAGACCATGAGTCTGGAGGAGTTGTTGGAAATAATCGGCAATAAATCCTTGGCAAGCGGAATCAATTGCGATGATGATGTGGAATTTAAGTACTACAAGATTTACAAGGAAGGATAACCAAAGAGAATGAAAGCTCTCAAAAAGCATAGGATTCAAACGTCCGCTCAGAAAAACAAACCAAGACGGAGTACAAAGGGTATTCTATATCTTTCTGCGTTACTGCTGTTCAGCACTGTTGCTCATGCCAAAAGCATCAGTGTTACATATAACGATCAGACGGTAGAATTATATCAGTATGAGGATCAAAATTTTTCTCGGTACCTTGCTTTCTGGGCTAAGAATGCAAAGGTACGTGCGCAGGATGTGATATTTTTTGTGAATATGAACTTGGACAGACCTTTTTATACCGACGTTGCTAACACCGATCTCGAACGCTTTCCAGTTTTGGTCAACAAGTACAACAAACTGCCGGACGCTTATGTACCTCCAGACATGGTATTGATGGAAGGAGCCCATTATCTGACCAAGGAAGCTACCGAAGCCTACAAGGACTTGCTTAAGGGATTAAAATTAAATATCTACATTTCAAGCTCATACAGAAGTTATTCTGTTCAGCAGAAACTATACAACAGCTATGGAAGCGGTGCAGACAAGTTTTCAGCGAAGCCCGGCTACTCTGAGCATCAGCTTGGTACTGCAATTGATTTCCGGGTGAAAAAATATTACTATGACTATGACGACGAATCGGGGTTATATTACAACACCGGTGTTTTGGATAAATCGGGTACCTTAAGCTCTCAGAATTTTGAAAAAACCGAGGACTACAAGGTGCTCTGTGAAAAAGCTTATGAATATGGCTTCATACTACGCTACCCAGCCGGTAAGGAGCACATCACTGGTTATATGTACGAACCCTGGCACTGGACCTACGTTGGCAAAGAAGTAGCCAAGGCCTGCCACGATGAAGACCTGACCCTGGAAGAGTACTACGTCAGAAAAGCCAAGAGTCTCGAAGAAGGAAAGACGAAGGCTTAGTTCTAAACAGTCGATCACTTCGCAAAGTCGCAACGACAAATAAAGGACTACTTTTGCTCCTTTTTTCATACACGATTGGTTATGAAGAAAGAGAGCTTTTTTTATTGCAGCTCAAAGCAAAATGCTTAACAGTTTATGGTTTCTTGAATTTAATCTTAAAAGGGTATAAATCTTAAATCAAGGCAAAATGACAAAGCAAGGCAAATAACATAGCAAAAAAAAGCATTTACCAGAGTAAGAAATCATACTATACTCACGACTGAGAATGATTTGTGCATAATGTGAGGATAAATTTGAGATTGGAGTTGTATAAAGTGAAAGTTGCTGTTATTGGTTGTGGAACCATTGCTACCTCTCAGCATATTCCAGCCTACATGGCGAATGAGGATGTTGAGATTAAGTACTTCTGCGATATCATTTTACAAAAAGCGGAAGATTGTGTAAAAAAGAACGGCGTAGGAAAGGCTGTTGCTGACTATAAGGAAATTTTAAACGACGACGAAGTAGAAGCCGTTTCTGTCTGTACCCCTAACAATGTTCATAAAACCATCAGTATTGATTTCCTGATGGCTGGTAAAAATGTCCTCTGTGAAAAGCCGGCTGCTCGCACCTTGTCCGATGCTCTGGATATGCAAAAGGTTCAGCACGAAACAGGAAAGGTCTTAAATATTGGCGTTGTAAATCGCTTTAATACCAGTGTGAACAAAATTAAACAAAAAATTGACTCCGGTGAACTTGGTGAGATTTACCATGTCTATGCTAGCTTCCGGGCTCATCGTAGTATCCCAGGTTTGGGCGGGGCTTTTACAACCAAAGAGATTTCCGGCGGCGGCGTTCTTATCGACTGGGGCGTACACTTCCTGGATTTAATCATGTACTGCTGCGGCGACCCCAAACCTTTGACGGTTTCTGGTCAAGCCTATAGTAAGCTTGGTAAGGACATGAAGAACTACAGCTATGTAAACATGTGGGCAGGCCCTCCAGTCTTAGACGGTACTTATGACGTGGATGACTTTATTACCGGTCTGGTTCGTACAGAAGGCCCAACCATCAGCTTGAACGGAGCCTGGGCTCAGAACATTGGCCAGGATGAAATGTTTGTTGACTTCTTGGGAACAAAGGGTGGCGTACGGTTGAATTACGGCGGAAAATTTACACAATATACAGCAGAGAACGGCGAACTCCTCGAAATCAAGCCCGACTATAAAACAGAAGACATGTTCAAGAATGAAATCAATGCCTTTGTGAAGGTCATCAAATCTGGTGAAAAACTGCCTTCTCATATTGATACAGTTGTCATTACAGCAAAGATCATGCAAGGCTTGTACGATTCTTCTGAACAATGTGCAGAAATTAAGTTTTAGTCAGTTGAGAAATACCGCGGCCAAGCCGCAGATGGAGATGAAATATGAAAATTGGTTTTATCGACTATTATCTGGACGAATGGCATGCAAATAATATGCCTAAGTGGCTTGAAGAAGCCACAAACGGCGAAATAAGGGTTGCATATGCTTATGGAGAGATTGATAATCCGGGTGGCTTGAGTAATAAAGCTTGGTGTGAGAAGTTTGGCGTTGTACTCTGCGACACCATTGAAGAAGTGGTGGAAAAATCCGATTGTCTGTTTGTTCTGTCTCCAGACCATCCAGAAAAGCATGAGAGTCTTTGCCAAATTCCCTTGAAGTCCGGCAAAAATACCTACGTAGATAAAACTTTTGCGCCGGATGCGGAAACTGCCAAGCGACTTTTTGCCCTGGCTGAGAAGCATCATACCAAGATGTTCTCTTCCTCCGCTTTACGTTTTTCAGAGGAATTGAAATCATTTTTGGTAACAGATTCGGGCGAGAACCTTGACTGTAAGCCAAGAATCCAAACTTATTTCCCAGGAAATAATTCCTTTGATTATGTAACTACTTCCGGTCCTGGTAAGTTTTCAAACTATGCTATCCATCAGCTTGAAATGATTGTTGCTTTAATGGGGACCAACGTGCAACGCCTTCGCTGTCTGCAGGGGCAGGCGTCTGTCCTTGAGATTGAGTTTGAAAACGGCTTTGCTACGATGGGACAGTTCGGGGATGAGGTACCATTTTCCTTGAATATCTGCAAAAATAACGGAGAAAGTAAGCATATCAAGGAATGCAGCAATTTCTTTCCGAACTTTGTCAAATCCCTTGTTGAATTTTTTAAAACCGGAATTGTACCTGTGCAGCCGGAGGAAACCATAGCTGTGATTAAGCTGCGAGAACTGGGCTTGAAGGCTTTGGAGAAACCAGGCTGTTGGATTGAATTTAACAAAACCTACGAAGAACCAGCTAAAAAGCTAAAGGTCTGGGGTTCTTATGATGTGTGCGTCTGTGGTGGAGGTGTCTCTGGCGTTGTTGCAGCGATTGCGGCAGCCAATGAGGGTAAAAAGGTCTTGTTGGTAGAACAGCAAGGCGCCTTGGGTGGTTCTGCTACCTTGTCCTTAGTAACACCTGTCATGCACTCCGGCATAGAGGGCAATCCTGCTTGCTCCTATATTGCAGGTCAAATTAATAAAAGAGCCATTGAGTATGGCGTTGGTGCAAAATTAGGAGATAATGAGGGCTACTTCGATCCCCTGGCTTTGAAATTAGTACTGGAGGAAATGGCACAAGAAGCTGGCGTTTCTCTTCTATATTATACAGTGGTTTCCGATGTGCTCTGGAACCCCGAAGTTGAAGGCAAATCCATTCAAGGAATCATTATTGAAAATAAAGACGGACGTTCCGTCGTTGAAGCCAAGATGTTTATTGATGCAACCGGTGACGCAGATCTGGGCGTTTTAGCTGGAGCTGGCTACTGGAAGGGCAACGAGGAAAACGGCAAGAACCAGCCTATTTCCTTACGCTATATCCTTGGCGGTGTAGATATTGATGCTTTTTGGGATTTTGTCATGAGCTGTACCAAACCGCACCATGGCGGAAACTCTAGAGAGGGATATGTCCTGCACACCGCTGTTACGACTACGAGTGATCGATCCCTGACGGAAGTCTTTGACAAGGCGCTTGCAAATGGTGATATCGTTATTGAGGATAAAATTTACTGGCAGGTCTTTGGTATACCCGGACGTAAGGACGGCCTTGCTTTTAACTGCCCTGAAATTTTCGAGAATATTGATGCCACCAAAACAGTTAACCTGACCAATGCACAGCTGATTGGTAAAAAAGCAATTTTTAGACAGTTAAATTTCTATAAGAAATACATGAAGGGCTTCGAAAATGCCTATGTGGCTGAGATTGCTTCCTTAGTTGGAATCCGGGAGAGCCGCCGCTTGGAAACAGAGTATGTTTTAACGACTGCAGATTTGTACACCAAAAAGAAATTTTCCGACTATATTTGTCAATCCAACTACCCCATAGATATTCATGGTCTTAAACTGAAATGCGAAGAGATTGAAAACAAAGATAAAGATGAGCTTCCATTCTACCACATTCCCTATAGGAGCCTTGTGGTAAAAGGAATTGATAACCTGTTTGTAACTGGACGCTGCATTGGCAGTGAATTTGTAGCACAAAGCTCACTACGCGTAATGCAAAGTGCAAGAGCCACCGGAGAAGCCGCTGGAATTGCTGCCGCGATGGCTATAGATGAAAAGATACAGCCAAGAGAGATTGACGGTGCCAAGGTAAGAGCGGTTATGCAGGAAAAAGGAGCGGTATTCTATGTCTAAGGCGATCGCAGTAAAGCCGAGTAATTCGGCAAAGAGTGCAAAGGTGATTCTGGGTACCCGCAAGGGCAGCTTTCGCAACGATTGGCCCCTTTACGTATTATTTCTGCCTGCCTTTCTCTATATCCTTATCTTCAAATTGGCCCCCATGCCGGGTATTCTTATTGCCTTTAAGGATTTCAATATCTTTGATGGCTTTTGGCAAAGTCCCTGGGTTGGACTTAAAAACTTTACGGTCTTTTTTACGCAACCTCGATTTATAAAAGTGTTGTTTAACACCTTACAGATCAGTGTGCTTAAAATTCTTTTCTTGTTCCCCCTGCCGATTATTTTGGCGATCTTTATGAATGAAATTCGCTTAAACTGGTACAAGAGGACAATTCAAACTATTATCTATCTTCCTCATTTTTTATCCTTCGTTATCATTCATGGTATCTTTACCGGTTTGCTGTCTACTCAGGGTGGTATCGTGAACACGGTCATTGCGAGCCTTGGCTTCCCCAGGGTAGAGTTTTATACGAATGCCATGTTCCGCTTTGTCTTGATTTTGACAGAGGCTTTTAAGGACATGGGCTGGGGTACCATCGTGTATCTGGCAGCTCTGGCCGGAATTGATGCCTCCTTGTACGAAGCGGCTCAGGTGGACGGAGCTACCCGTTGGAAGCAGATGCTCCACATTACCTTACCTTCCATCATTCCCATCATCATGCTGATGCTGACCTTGCGTATCGGAAATATTCTCGCTGCCGGAACCGAGCAAGTGTTGGTTATGTATAATCCGACGGTTTATGATACAGCGGATATCATTGGTACGCTGGTTTACAGAGAAGGTCTTGGTTCCTCAAATTATGGTTTTGCAACGGCTGTAGGCTTGTTTGAGTCCTTAGTGGCCTTCATCCTAACATTGAGTGCAAATACTTTTTCGTCAAAAGTGTTCAAAAGGGGGATGTGGTAATATGTTTGGTTCCAAAAACAGTATTAAGCTTTCCCTAGGCGAGCAAATTTTATCAATCTGTAATTATTTGTTTTTCTTCATCATTGCTTTTTTGATGTTGGCACCTTTGTTGAATCTGATTGCAAAGTCTGTCAGCCTTGAAACGGATATTTTGACCGGTGAGGTGGGCCTCCTTCCCAATTTTTCTCGAATCCAGTTTGATACCTACAAGCTAGTTTTGAAAAATTCTTTATTCATCCGAGGTTTTATCAATACCTTTTTGGTAACTGTAATCGGTACGACTGTTGCGGTTATTGTCACTGCCTCTGCCGCTTACTCCCTTTCAAAGCCCTACCTTCAAGGACGGAAACAGCTTATTCTACTTTGTATCTTTATCATGATTTTTTCTGGGGGCTTGATTCCTACCTATCTAGTGGTTACCTCACTTAAATTGATCAACACCTTTACCATTCTTTGGATTACCAGTGTTTTTGCGGTCTACAATATGCTGATTACCAAGAACTTCTTTGAAAGCATACCTGTAGATCTGGAAGAGTCGGCTACCATAGACGGAGCGGGTCATTTTTTGATCTTCTTCAAGATTTATATCCCTCTTTCGAAGTCCGTTTTTGCAGTTATTGCACTTTTTTATGCCGTAGGTTATTGGAACAACTTCTTTACGGCCTTGATTTACACCACAAAGCCTCAGCTTAAAACCTTGCAGTTGGTCCTGAAGGAGATTATCTACTCCGTCAGCGACATCTTTTTAAGCTTGTTCGGCGGGCAATCCGTCGGCGAAATTACAGCTCAATCAACCATTGCCGCTTGCGTCGTCATTGCCACGATTCCCATTGTTTTAGTTTACCCTTACATGCAAAGATACTTTGTAAAAGGTGTTATGATTGGTTCAGTTAAGGGATAAACAAGTTAAAATATAAAAGGAGAGAAAAAACATGAAAATGAAAAAAGCTTTATCCGCAGCCCTTGCAATCCTTCTGTTCTCAACGGTCTTTGTAGGTTGTGACGCAGAGTCCGGAGCAGCTACCGGAACTGGTGCCGCTGCAGCCATTGACACTACCAAAAAGCCAGAATTAAAGGTGTTAATGAACTACATGAACAACGATCCCAACACGAACTATGTGGCTAAGCTCGTTGAAGAAGAAACCGGCTACAAGGTGAATTACTCCTTGTTACCAGCCCAGGATATCTTAGTGAAGCTGAATGTTATCATTTCCTCAAAGGAAGACTTTGACATTTTTGTGTTGTCAAAGGGAGATTTTGATAACACAGTAGGCACAGGTGCTTATTTAGAGCTTAATAATCTGCTGCCGAAGTATGCTCCGGATTTACAGAAAAAGACCAATGCTAACTTATGGTCAAATGTAAATATCAACGGGAAAACCATGGGTATTCCTGAAGCTACTGCTTATGAAAGCGTTGGGCCAGCTTATAGAGTCAGAACAGACATGCTGAAAAAGGCAGGCATCAGCAAACTTCCTACCAACTTGGATGAATTCTATGCAGCTTTGAAAGCATTAAAGGCTAATAATGTCATTCCAGTAACAGCAAACACCTCCAATGTAGCAGAAATTTACTCAGCCTTTGGTTTGTCCGGTGAGCAATCTTGGTATGTTGTAGATGATAAGCTGGTACACCGTGTAGAAATGCCTCAGATCAAGGAGTACATCACCTATATGAATAAGCTTTTCACTGAAGGGCTTATTGACAGCGAGTGGGCAACTAACACCACCGATAACATCAGAGAGAAGTTTTACAGCGGTAAGGCTGCTATGTATCGTATTGCATGGTGGGATGAGCCTGTGGCAACCAAGACCATTAACGAAAAGCAACCCGGTTCAGAAGTTGCTTACCTTCCTTATTTAAAGAACGCAAATGGAGACGCTTATGCTGCTATCAATCGCGGTGTAAATCGTGTTATGGTTGTTCCCAAGGTTTCAAAGAATGCAGAATATGCTCTTGACTTTATGAATGCAAAGGTTAAGGACGATGAGGTTTACAGAAGACTGGTTATTGGTGACATTGATGTAGACATCAAGAAGGATGCGAACGGCGACTTCGAGCCCATTCTGCCTACCTTTACTGAGCATATGAATGATGGCGACAAGTTCCAGAACGGTAGCATTACAGAAGCTTACAGCAAGTACTGGCTGCAAACCCGTGTCCGTAAAGACCCAACCCTCTACAAAGAATTTTTAAATATTCAAGACAACGCAAAGCAAGCAACCATCCATTATGATCCACAAACCTTTATGTCTCCAAACCTTGAATACTCGAAGGTTCTTCCAAAGGTAACCAAGTTTACAGAGGACTCATTCCTTCAATTCATTACTGGCGCAAGACCTTTGTCTGATTGGGATAAGTTCGTTACTGAGTGGAAGCAAGAAGGCGGCGACGAGGCTACAAGACTGATCAACGAGTGGTACAATGAAAACAAATCTACTTTAGAAGGTAATTTGATTAAGAAGAAGTAAGGTTTGTCACATCACTTTGAGTCAGGTAAAGTTTTAGGTAAAAATGCTTGTAATATATAAATACACTTACGCTTACAAAAAAATCCCCTTCTCCGATCTAAGTTGGAGAAGGGGATTTTTGGATTTTTTTGTTCATGGCGAATATTCAAACCTACTTCGCCCTAATTTTAGCCATTTTAGCAAGAAACTCGCTAACATACATCAATTTTTCATCATCAATGTGTTCAAACAAAGAACAGAGTATATCCAAGTCAACAGCTTCTTGTGGTTTTTTTTCTTCTGCTCCGAAAACAATATAATCGATTGACAATTTAAGGCTCTGAGAGATTTTTATAAGGGTATCAAGTGCCGGTTGTTGAAATGCATTCTCAATTTTTGTGTATGAGCTTAAGGACAGACCGATAAGCTCCGAAAAATTTTCCTGTGTGAAGCCAAGCGATGCTCTGCGTTCTTTTATCCTATTTGCCATTTCCTTTAGCTGACTTTTATTCATAAAAGCATACCTCCATAATACTATATTCTGCCACCTTGACGAAAGCTTTATAATTCTGTATTGAAGAAACAATAATACTTCGTTATAATTGAATATATCTATATTCATCAATATAGAAATGCGAGGTGTTTTATGAAAAATGAAGGTTGCTGTGTAGCAGGACACAGAAAAATTGACCCAAGCAAGATTGAATACGTCAAATCAGAGCTTCAGCGTGAAATCTTATCCGCTATCCAAGACGGCTGTACTCATTTTCTATGCGGAATGGCAGAGGGAACGGACTGTTACTTTGCTTCCATTGTAGCTGAGCTTAAAGGGAAATATGCTATAACCCTTGAAGCGGTGATACCATACAGAAACAGGCTTAACGCCAAGGACAAAGAATTTAGGCGGCTTATTAAGCTGTGTGATACTGTTACTGTCCATTCCGATGAATACACAAAATCATGTTTTATAAACAGAAACTGCTATATGGTACAAAACGTCCAACGTTTGATCTGTGTTTATGACGGACGTAATAAGGGAGGAACACTGTTCACAATGCGGTATGCACATACCTTGGGTAGAGAAATCCGAGAAATACTGATATAAAAAAATAAGCGTGTCTACCCCAAAATAGAGTAATCACACTTGTTTTTCAACATATCAGGCGTGTTTTGAAACACGCTGAAAGTTCATATGCCTTTGACATACAACGCTTCATAAGCACTCCTCCACAGATTAAATATTAATTTATTTAAAATTTAAATTTCTCAGCAAGCTTCTTCAACCCGTCGCCACCCATTAACGCATACATCAATCGAATTAATTTTTCTTTAGGTACATTTTCACCGTTTTTAAACCAGTAGGTCAGTATACCAATCATTGCCGAAAGCATGTATTCAAGAGCATAATCAAGCTCTAAATCGTTTTCGCCTAACTCTCCAAGCTGTTTAAGCAATTTTGCTTTAATCCCACTTTTTATCTTTGCGGCAAAGGCAGGGTCGCCATTGTCACCAAGTAGAACCGTGTAATATTTACTGCTGCTTGAATAAAGCTTTATAAAAGAATCTATGGGTAGTGCCACTGCGTCAAGAGTAGGCAGCAGTGGAGGCATGTCCTCAATATTCGGTAAAAGCGATAGCTCAATTTGCTCAAGCACATCATATACATCAACAAAATATTCGTAAAAAGTTCCTCTGTTATAACCGGCTTTTGCGGTTATTTCACGTACAGTTATTTTTTCTATCCGTTTTTCACAATAAAGCTCCCAAAAAGCATCCATCAAATTCTGTCTTGTTTGTGCTGATATTTCTTTATATTTACTCATATCTTCTCCTTGTGAAAATCCGACACTTGCCTATACATTGTCGGTTGATTTTCCTACAATAAATCGGCATAATAGTATTATACAACGAGATGTCGGACTTTCACAAGGGGGAGTTTTTTTATGATTACAATTTTATGCAGTGGTTCTCGTGGGGATATTCAGCCATATGTAGCACTTGCTCAGGAGATAAAAAAGCAAGGCAAAGAGGTTCGTATAGCCGCAGGAAAAAGCTTTAAAAGCTTTGTGGAAGGTTACGATATAGGTTTTTATCCTCTGTCTGCAGACTATAAATCAGCGAACATAGACCCAAAACTGTTAGAGGCGGCGGGTAATTCTACAAATCTGCTAAAAATGTTTTTAACATTTAATAAGATGAAAAAATATGCAAGAATGATGGTGGACGAGATGTATGAGGCTTGTGTGAGCAGTGAGTTAATTGTCTATCACCCCGGTTGTACCATCGGTTATTTTGCCGCAGAACAAATGGGTATTCCTTCTGTTTTGGCATCGCCTTTTCCAATGCTTGCGACAAATGAAGTGGCTTCTGTTATTGCTTACGGAAAATCAAAGATGCCTGTCAAAATGTCATATCAAATGATACAGGGTATGCTGTGGATGGCATCAAAAACAGGGGTTACGTCCTTTTGGAAAGAGAAATTCAATAAATTGCCTGAAAACTTCGGTTGTCCTTTTGAGCGTGTAGATGCTCACCACCCCTCTGTTGTTTCTTGCTCAAACTTTGTGTTTAAACGTCCGACCGACTGGAATAAAAATACTCATCAATACGGTTATTGGTTTTTGAAAGAAAATGAAGATTACACACCACCAGTTGCGCTTTTAGACTTTCTTTCAACTGGGGATAAGCCTATCTATTTTGGTTTTGGCTCGGTGTTTAATCAAAAAGAAAAGGATATTTTTGTAAAAATGGTGACAGAAGCACTGCAAATCACGGGAAAGCGTGGTATTATCTGTGGTATGAGTGAAGTAGAGGGTCTACCCCAAAACATCTTTGCAATAGACAGTGTTCCGCACACATGGCTGTTTGATAAATGCTCGGCTGTTTGTCACCACGGAGGTGCAGGAACATCAGCGGCAGGTTTTGCCGCAGGAGTGCCAAGTATTATTGTGCCGTTTTCAAACGACCAATTTGCATGGGCACACCGCTCTTATGATATTGGGGTAGGCTCAAAACCGATTTACAAAAAGGATTTATCTACTCAAAGGCTTGCCGATGCAATAAATTATGCACTTTCGGATAAGGTGACTGAAAATGCAAAAAAGCTTGCTGAGAATATCGCTAATGAAAACGGTGCAAAAGATTGTGCTACCGTTATTGTCGGAATTGTGGGGTGATAGATCGACTTGGAAGAAGATGCTGTTCAAAGCAAAACAACATTTGCTATTATTCGCTCGTACAAAATAAAAAGCAGTGCCTTTATTCTTTTAGGCAACTGCTTTTTTATATGTTCACTGCCGTAAATACAAAAATCGAAAACAACTATTAAAATAATCATTGACAGCAGTTGACTATTGTGATAGTATTGTCTTGCAACAAACTATTGCAATAGTCAATACGAGGTGAATTTTATGGATATTAAGCTTTTTGATTCGGAATTAAGGGTAATGGAAGTACTGTGGAAGGATGGTGAATTATCAGCAGGACAACTTGCAAAAATTTTAAACGCTGAAACGGGTTGGAATAGAAATACAACCTATACAGTTATCAAGAAACTTGTTGATAAAGGTGCAATCAAGCGGTCAGACCCAAACTTTATTTGCATAGCTACAGTTACAAGAGAGCAAGTGCAGGAGCAAGAAACAAAGGAACTTATCAATAAACTGTTTGACGGCTCGGCTGAAATATTCTTTTCTGCTTTTATCAATCAGAAGAACCTATCACAGGATGACATAAAAAGGCTAAAAGATATTGTTGACAATCTAAAGTGAGGTGGCGTTAATGAGTATCTTTGAAATGAGCTTGGCTGCATGTACTCTCATTATCGTCATTGCGACAATACGTTTACTTGCATTAAACAAATTGTCTAAATCTTTTTTTGTTGCACTTTGGGGGATAGCCGCTTGTCGGTTATTAATACCGTTAAAAATATCATCAAGTTTTAGTATCTTTAATGCTTTTAACAAGGTAATAACCGAATTCCAACCGATAGCTGAAACCAAAACGATATATGAAGTGACAAACTATAGTATAATAAACACAATACCGCAAGTAATGCCATCATTGAGAAAAGCAATAACAATATCTCCTTTAGAAATTATTTGGCTCATTGGTGTAGTAGGCATAGCAATTATTTTTACTTTTGCCTATTTTAAAAATTATGCTGAACTTAAAACGGCGTTCCCAATCAAAAATAACTCTATGTTGGAGCAATGGCGGAGTAAACAGAATCTACTACGCCCGTTTAAAATACTGGTTTCGGATAAAATTACAACACCTGTTGCATTTGGAATAGTAAAGCCTAAAATTATTCTTCCAAAGTCAATGAATTTGAATGATGAACAACTTTTACAATACGTGCTTGCTCATGAATTACAGCATATTAAGCATTTTGATATGTTTTGGAAAATTATTTTAGTGACTGTTGTCTGCATACATTGGTTTAATCCGTTGGTATGGGCTATGTATGTATTGGCAAACCGTGACTTGGAATTATCTTGTGACGAAAAAGTTATTAGGCAATTTGGTGAAGTCACAAAGTCTACCTATGCGCTTTCTTTGATTAATATGGCGGAACAACGTAGCAAGTTTACCCCACTTTATAACGGATTTAGTAAAAATGTAATGGAAGAAAGGATTGTGTCTATTATGAAATATAAAAAAATGTCTGTTGTGGCATTAATTTTATCGCTTATAATGTCGGCTGGAATAACAACAGTTTTTGCAACTTCTGCTAGGGCTACATCTGATAGGGTTACAACGGATGAAACTCCTCAAATCCCATACAGAAGCCAACTTGATAAGAAATTTGGGATTAACGACCCCAAAAATATTGCTAGAGATTTTGAAATATACAAATCCTTTGGGCTCACGCACAATCTTGAATATAACCGCCTATATTTTAACGGTGAGCTTGTACGATATTTTGAAGATATAGAAAGCAAAACAAGCTACAAACAATGGGCTATGCCTGATGGTTCTGTTGATGTCTATGCCGTGCGAGATAGCGCCGGAACCTTAACAGGCATTGCTAAATACTCCCAGTCGGAGTTTATTAAACGCACTGGCATAATAAACAATTATGTGCATGCTTATACCCACAGTATAACTAAAAGTATTAACAATTCAACAAGTGATGGAAAGTTGGAAAGCCAGTTAGATGATGAATTTTTTGGCGAATCATATGGCGAGTATTATGAAAGGATTTATGGGGCGAAATACTCACAATATACCCCTATCCTTGCCAAAGCATATGAGGTATATGAGCCTTATGGACTAATTTATAATTCTGATGAAAACAGACTTTATTATGAGGGTGAACTGGTCAAATACTTTGAAGATTTCTCCGATAGTGGTATTGGCACTAGCAATAACCGATATTTCGGTCCGTATCAGGATGGCGATATTAGCGTTTTTGTTCAGAGAGATGCTAATGGTATATTGACAAGTCTTGAAGTCAGGACAGCTTCTGATAAAGATGGAGATGGCGTAGACTGGCGCAATTTCATTCCTCAATGGAAATAAGGAGTGCCTGCTAACCAAGGAGGTATAAGCAATTTTTCAGTATTATCTCAAATTAAGCAACACCATTATCAACGAAATTAGTTACGCAACTCTAAAAAAGATTTGTATAGAAAATAGTGGGGCTACCATAAACAAAAATCGGTAGCCCTTATTTTTGTTCAAGTAGCTTTATAAATGTTGGCTTTGTCACTCCAAAAAGTTCTTGATATGCTTCCTCTTTCAGATTTTCTATCCGTTGTTTATTGCCAAGCATTTTTAAAACACCCCTTGAGTTGGCGAGCTGTAATTTTGCTGTCAAGATTTTGATGCCGTCAAACCTACAGCCCCTTGACTCTGCCCTTGGGGCATCCTGTAGACTCATTCTCAAGAGGGGGTGAGGCTCTGCTTACGAAAATGCTGCGAAAACGATTAGGCTTAACACTCATAAGTATCTGTGCAAGCGGCTTGGCCGCTGCCGTGACGCTGGGCTGGAATGCGCAGCTTGCGGAGCTGATTAATACAGTTAGCGGAGGGCAAGTGCTTCCGCTACAATCAATTGTATGGGCACTGCTTACGATATTGCTTGCAGGTGTAGTTGATTATGCAAAAGCAATGATTTCTAGTTTTACTTGTGAGAGTATGGCTCACGATTTACGCATGGGTTATGCCCGGTATTTTGCATCTTTGTCTGTGGCTGAGAGTGAAGCCTTAAATGCTGGAGAGCAGTTATCCCGCCTGCAAAACGAGATTGCTGATGTTTCGGCCTATCTCAATGCGAATCTCTTTCAGCTTGCAGACGATAACCTTCGCTTTCTTTTTACGCTGGTCTGGCTTTTGATTCTCAATCCGAGGCTGACGCTCTCGGCGAATCTACCACTGACATTGATCCTGCTGTATGTGCTGTGGGCGAGCAAGACCATTCGCAGTGCCACCGAGCGAAGTCAGCAAGCCAAAAGTAAGATGAATGCATATGCGGATACATTGCTGACTTTGTTTCCGATCATACGCCTATATGATGCAAGCAAACTGATTGTTGAAGGATATCAAGATTCCTTGCGAGCGTGGGAGGTGGAAAACGTGCGCTCTGAGCGAATCCGTGCTCGTCTGCTGTCTCTGTCAGCGCTGCTGAGCAGTATACCTCTACTGCTTCTGTTTTGGGTCGGCGGTGGGCTTGTGTTGCAAGGAAATATGACGCTCGGCGCTTTGTACCTATTCCTAAATCTCTCTGGCAATGTGTCAGGCGTGATGATGAATATGCCGGGTTTTGTTGCCGCTTTCAGACAATTTACGGTGAATTTGGAGCGCCTGTCACCCAGAATGAATATCTAAAAGCAAACAACGGTCATAGTATACTCAGTCTCTAAGCCGCTTTTACAGCCTTGATCAATTCTATTTTTCTGTGCGGTGGCCTTGAAAAGCTAAACGGTTCTGAGTATACAAAACAAGAGGGGGTAAGAACATGAGTATATTGATTGAAAAGCTTTCGTTTTCTTACGGTCATCAATTGATACTGAATCAAATGAACCTGCATGTCGCCACTGGTGAAGCATTAGGAATTGTTGGACCCAGCGGGGGCGGAAAAAGCACGCTGCTGAAATTGATCAGCGGATTATATGACCTGCAAAGCGGCTCAATCCATATTGCGGATGCCCACACTGCTGCCGAAAGACGAAAGGTGGTTGCGATGGTACTGCAAAGCGCTCTGCTTTTCCCTTCTAGCATTCGCGATAACATAAGCTGTGGTCATGCGCTGGGTGATTCCGTCATTCAAAAAGCTTGCGCTGCGGCGCAACTTAGCGAATGGATTGACAGCTTGCCGGAGGGCCTTGATACCTTTGTGGGTGAAAGAGCCGGGAAGGTATCGGGCGGCCAGGCGCAACGGATAGCGATTGCCAGGGCCATTGCGAAAGATGCGCCCGTGATCCTGTTGGACGAGCCAACCTCGGCCTTGGATGAGGAGACAAGTGCGGCTGTTATGGCCGCCTTGGCTAACTTGACTAAAGATAAAACCGTCTTGCAGGTTTCTCACCGTCCGGAAACGCTGAGGGATTGTACCCGTATCCTTCGACTGGAGGGAGGGCGCTTGTATGCTCCTTGAGATGAGAAGGCTACTCGGCTTTACTGGAAGAGGACTTCAATTTTTGTTTTTACTTTTGCTTCGTAGTCCCTTTGAGGCGGCTATGACGCTGGTCAAGGCTACATTCCTTCAAAATGTATTTAACGCCATAGCCCAGAATGATCATGCCCGCTTAAAGCAGGTGTGTTTTCTGTTTGGACTTGCCACTCTGTGTCTGTTTTTATATAATGGAAGCGTATGGAGCTTCTATGCGCCCTTTGTGATGCGGATGGAAAGTAGATTGAGGGGAAAACTGTTTATGAAAATCTCTGGTTTTCCCCTTGAGCGCATTGAAGCAATCTCCCAAGGGGAATGGATAACCAGGCTGAATACAGACGTACAAATGCCCTTTTCACGCCCTTTGCATCTGCCGCACGCGGCTTGTGCTGTGGTAAACCTTAGCCTTTCGGCAGTGCTCCTATGGTTTATACAACCAGAAGTTTTCGGCTGGGTCTTGTTGTTTGTGGTTCCGCATATCGTCCTCAGTCAGTATTTGATCGCAAAAGCCATGCCAGCCTTAAGCCAAAGATCCCTTGAGGCTACTGGGAAAAACACCAGTGAGCTCACTGCGCTCATCACCTGCGCCGATCTTGCTGCACTGTATGATGCACAGGCGTATTTGTTGAAACGCTTTGAGAAGAGTAGCCTTGACTTGCGGAGAGCAAACATGAACATACGCCAACGAAGCGCACTGAATGCTGTGCTTGTGCCGCTTTTTGGCATGGGCGGGTATTTGGTAATACTCATTGCCGCTAGTACTTGGATCGCAAAGGGCAAGCTGAGCTTTGGCGATTTGACTGGGGCATTCCAGTATCGTAGTGCTATATTAGTGGGCTCTATGATGTTCATCAACAGCATGATATCCATCAAAGCTAGTATGGCCGGTATCAGGCGGATCAATGAAATCATGAGCGAGTAAACGGAGGGGTTTGATGGATGAGACAGTAATGAAAATCGGGGAGATTGCAGGCTTTTTCGGCGTATCAGTTAAGGCCATACGCATCTATGAGAAGAAGGGCATTCTCAAGCCTGCCAAGGTTGACGATGTTAGCGGATACCGATATTACACTGCTGAGCAGGTGCAGCAGCTCAATGCACTTCTTGAATTAAAACAGCTCGGCTTTTCACTGGCTGAGATCAAAAAGCTTCTGGATGGCGGCATGTCCAACGAGCAGTTTATGGAGGCGATCACCCATAAAAAAGCAGTGTGGCAAAATACAATTGCCGCTGCCAAGAATAAAATTGCGGCTATAGATCAAATAACCGAGCGCCTGAAAACCGCAAATCCCCCAACCCAAATGCACAAGCTCAGCGACGAAGATCGTGCATGGCAACTCGCTAAGATGGTATGCATTGCGGACTTACAGGGGCGAAGTATAATCAGTGAGGCAATATGGTTATAGTTTGCTATTTGTCGGAAAATGTTGTCGTTCGTGAATATAATTCCCAATCTAGCAACTGGATAAATAAAGGTTAATAAATAAATTTTAAGCCGCTATATATTCGGCAAGAAGTTTCTCAAATTCTCCGTTCGCTCATGAACAGGAAACTTGCCTCTGCAAGTTTCCATTCGCTCCGGACAATTTGGAAACTCTACTGCCGAATATATAGATGTTGGGATAATTTGAAAAATAGATTATAAAAAAATAGAACCTATTTGAATAGACTTTTTTATTGTCCATTCTATAGGTTCTATTTTTTATGCAAGCACTTGCACACAAAAATGCTACTTGACAAAACACACTTTCCCCCGCCAAAAACAAAATTGAGAACATAAAAACGCTATTTTTTGCTTTCGAATTGGTGAAAAGAATGAGCACAGCTCACTTCTTCAAGCAATAAATGTTTTGCTTTTGTTTTGCTGGAAGTAGTTTAGCGCTTTATAGTGTATAATTGAAAACACAGTCGATTTATGTCAGATTATTTTATGATTTGTTTCCTTAATTTCGACAAAATCTTGCTTTTATAAATTGTATAATTAAGCTGAAAAACTAAATGTGGAGCTTCGTGGTCACTGTAATTACTATGGATTTTCTCACAATTATGAGAAATACAGTCCTGCGTAGTCATAATTATGA
This sequence comes from uncultured Defluviitaleaceae bacterium, assembly GCA_964611385.1. Lineage (GTDB taxonomy): Bacteria > Bacillota > Clostridia > Lachnospirales > CAYPQA01 > CAZSXS01. The sequence goes on along the minus strand of CAZSXS010000021.1, from coordinate 3,141 downwards.
AAAATTGCGTAGTTTTTACTGGTACATAGAGATCTTTAAAGCCCTGGTAGTCAGTTTATCGCACTCAGCGAAAAGTCTGTTGATTCCATCGTAACTGTAAATGTGGGGAGCAAACGATGTGGAGAAAATTTCGGATACATAGTAAGTTTGTTTGTTTTAGCAATAGTTTTAGTATATACCGATTGAAACTACGTCAAACTGATGGGTCATTCAGTAAGGCCGCTGAAAATGGGTTTTGTGGGTAACAATTAAAGAATAGCATTGTGAGCAAATTAGTTTATGGTTACTAACGACAGTTTTTACAAAGAAGATTATACAAATAGCATTAAAATATACACTGATTGTTTCACGTTAAAATCGCTAGGTGAAACTTTCCCAGTATATATTAATTTTTGCAAGATCAATAATTTGCAAAAAAATCAGATAATTGAAACTATTCTACAGGATGATGAAATGGAATATTTTAGATCACTTAAATATGAAAGAAAAATTAATAGTTTTCTTTTAGGTAGGTATGCTTCTAAAAAGGCTGTTTCTGCACTAATTGGAGAAAAAAATCTAAAGAAAATATCTATTAAAAATGGTGTTTTTAATCAACCAGTTATAGTCTGTGAATCAACAAATAACATACATGTAAGCATAACCCATAGTGGTGACTTAGGAGCTGCTGTAGCATTTTCAGATTTGCTTCTTATCGGCATTGATTTAGAAAGTATTGCTTCATGTAAAAAAGAAGTCTTTGAGCGGGTGTTAACTGAAAATGAAAAAACACTTGTTCATAAAATACCATATTCATATGAGGAATTTTTAGCAATCGTGTGGACTATAAAGGAATCACTTTCTAAAGTTTTAAAAACTGGTTTGACAGTACCTTTCAGTATTTTGGAGGTAGTAGATGTTATAGTTTACGATGGATATTGTATTAGTGTTTTTAAAAATTTTACACAATATGAATCAATTTCGTTTGCAATAAGGGGGTATATGTGCTCGATAACCTACCCTAAAAACACAGAAATAGCTATCAATATTAATAGGATAAAAGAAAATCTAAATAAAATATATTGAAATTGAATGGTGGTGGGGTTTTGTCAATAAATAATTTTAATGATAAAGTTGCAGTAATAACTGGGGGAGCATCTGATATTGGTAAGGCCGTGGCGTTAGAGTTAATGAAATATGGAGCTAGAGTTATTCTACTGGACATCAATGGTGAGGAATTAAATAAGTTTGAAAGCGAAAATAAGAGCATCAAGTATCCCATTGAAACACAGATTGTTGATATGACCAGTCCGAAACTTATAAAGAAGTCTTTTGAAAAAATTATAAATACATATGCAAAAATAGACTATGTTTTTAATATTGTTGGGTTTGGTTTGGTTGGTGAAGTAAAGGATATGAAATTACAAGATTGGCAATCAATTGTAAATACCAATTTGAATGGTGTCTTGTACCCAACGATACAAGCGTATGAATATATGACAGAGCAAGGCTTTGGGCACATAGTCAATATGTCATCACTAGGAGGAATTGTACCTTCGCCTTTTAATACAGCATATGCCACTACAAAATACGGAATTGTAGGCTTTTCCACTTCGCTGAGGGAAGAAGGTAAGGCCTATGGAGTCAATGTATCTGTTGTATGTGCTGGCGGGATAAGGACGAAACTCTGGAGTTCATTAAGATTAATAAATGTACAGAGAGATAAATTCAATAAGTTGGTTCCTCAAAGTACACTAATAGTACCTTCAAAAGCAGCTAAAATTATTTTGCGACAAATTACAAAAAACAAAGGCATGATTGTTTTTCCGTTATTCGCAAAAGTATCATATTTTATTTATAAGTACCTTCCATTCTTATATAACATCGGAATAAAGTTTTCAATAAAAAGTCTACGCTCAATTCAGGAGAAATAGATAATGAAAAACCATAAAATTGAAGTCGAAACATTAGATCAGATCATGTATATTGCTGAAAATGGTTCTGATCAGCAAATGCGGTGTTATATTGAGTTTGATTGTATATTGGACCAGGATATCATGAGAAAGTCCGTTATGTACACCTTAAAATCTGAAAAAATTATTTTACATAGAATAAATGAAGGATTTTTTAAGGTGTCATGGGGAAAATTAGAAGATTCTAGTGCTGAGTCTGTCTTTAGATTTGTTAATGTTGATAAAGATATTAAAAATGATGTTATGAATTTTTTAATTAAAAAAATAGATGCTCAAAATGATCCTCAAATACAGATAACTTTACTTAGGTTTCAGAACAAGGACTATTTAGTGTTTAATGTTCATCATGATGTAACTGATAGTGCAGGGTTATTGACTTACATTAAAAAAGTTGCACTAATCTATAATGAACTAAAAAAAAACTCATCATATTTGCCATTGGAGTATACCATTATTGATCGAAGTATCAAACCCTTAATAAAAAAATATAAACTTTTCAAAAGAATAAATATTATAATGACAAGCTTTAACATAGCTTTGAAGGGGAAAATATATTCTTTTCCTTGGAGTACTACTGAAAAAAATAGAACAAAAAATATAATGTCACATAAGTTCACTGAAGAAAAGCTAAATAAGTTAAATGACTATTGTTATAAAAATAAGTGCTCTTTAAATGACTATATTATTACTATTTTTTACAAATCATTTTTCTCTTTACGTAATGAGGTTAGTGCACTAAATACATCTTGCAATCCCCTTTTTCTCACAGTAGATTTTAGAAACTATAATAGGGTTAGAAATCAAAATGCGTTATTTAATTTTAGCTCGGGGATTCTATTACAACCTAATATTGATCCCAGTCTAGATTTTGAGACCATATTAGTAGAAGTAAAAAACTTAACAAAGTCTGTTAAAGTTGATTTTAAGAACTATGATAATCAAAAAATTCCGGGACTAAACACAGTATTTCTATTAAATTTTTTGTTAAAGATATTGCCATTTAAAATCGTGAAAAAAATGGCATGTACTATGCAAAAAGATATCTTGGCAATACCATATTATTCAAATGTCGGTAATGTTGAAATGTATGTCAATGGATGGGATGGAGCATCTGTTATTTCATAGAGGGGCAGAAATGTGACATGAGGGGCAGAAATGTGACACCAGGGGCAGAAATGTGACATGGAGG
>CAZSXS010000020.1:0-45841 GCA_964611385.1 uncultured Defluviitaleaceae bacterium | reverse complement strand
TATTCTAATATCAGAGAAGCTATTTTACACCATTTTCAATAGAAAGCACTATATTGCATTCAAGTATAATTATAACGACGGAGGAAAAAGCAAGGACACATTCGGGTTTCGTGGACAGTGCAGCAAGAACGTAATGAAGTTCAATACGACACAGTCAGGAAAATGGTGTAGCCATATAAGGAACGATTGTTATCTGCTTTGTAATAACAAGATTGAATCCACCGCAGAATACCCATGTACTGAAAGTCGATTGTTATTGGATTGGGAAGCCGACCAGTTGCTGAAAGACTGTTAAATATTGCCTGCGACTATGCCGAACTTGATGCCTCAATGGTGCCGCCATCAAGTGGGAGAAGAAAATGGTAGTGTCTTTAAGTGTCTTGTTTGCTTTAAGACAGAAATCATACTCACTCAATTAGTAGGTGATTAAGATTGAAAATAAGGAGTTTTTATATGAAAAAGACATTTTTTATAGCTTTTACTATAATGATTACTGTTGTTTGTGCACCATTTCATGTAAAAGCATATGATATGGGAAAAGTAGGACATAATAAACCCATTTCAACTAACAGTAATATAAGCTTTGCAATTAAAGAGGATAATAGTCTTTGGGCATGGGGAGATAACTATAGCGGACAACTTGGGGATGGAGTTACAAGAAGTATTAGGCGAAAACCGGTTAAAATACTTGACAATGTAGCAAATGTTTATTCAGGTGGGCAACAAGTATTTGCTATAAAAATAGATAACACCCTTTGGGTTTGGGGACAAAATATGAATGAAGGCATACTCTATGGCGATAAACTTATGCCAACAAAAATAATGGAAGAGGTCCTTGCTGTTAGCTCAGCCGAAGGGCGCACTTTTGTAATTAAGACTGATCATTCTCTTTGGTTTTGGGGTGCGAATGATATTGGAAGTTTGCCAGAAAGTATAGCTACTACTTATATTGATGATTTGACATATAAGCATTCGGTATTCAATTGCATAATAAAGCCTATTAAAATTATGGAAAATGTAATAGCCGTTAGCGCAGGTGCTAGTCACACAGCAGTTATAAAAGAAGATAACTCTTTATGGCTTTGGGGAGATAATACAAATGGAGAATTAGGAACAGGTGACACGGAAAGAAAATCAGAGCCGATCAAAGTAATGGATCATGTAGTTGAAGTTAATGCTAGTTATGGATATACCTTAAGTGTAAAAGAGGATGGAACACTTTGGGCTTGGGGATTGAATGATAAAGGAATGCTAGGTAACGGAACGACTAAAAATCAACTTAGTCCTGTTAAAATTATGGATTCTGTCGCTGCTATTAGTGCTGGATATTCAAGTGCTTTTGCTATTCAAAAGGATGGTTCTCTTTGGGCCTGGGGTGAAAATCAATATGGGAAATTAGGTGTTGGGGAATATGATAAGCTAGAACTTAAGCCCAAAAAAGTAATGGATGGCTTTTCTGTTGTAAGTGCAGGTTCAACGCACACAATAGCGGCTAAAGAGGATGGCTCATTATGGGGTTGGGGAAGCGGAAATGTTAGTGAATTAAGTGATATAACGGATAATGAGCAAAATTTGCCACTCGCTATTAACTTTACTGTAAGACAATCTCTTGTTCGTTATGAAATAGCTAAGCCTACAATACTAGGTCCATTAAGCGAATCCTATACTATTGTATTTAAAGAAAAGCTGATTCATCTTGATTCTTTTGTATTTACTGTTGATGGCCGTATGTTTTATTCATTTAGAGATATATCAGAAGCTATAGGTGCAACTGTTTACTGGGATTCTTCCAGAAATACAGCTATAAGTACTTTCGATCAAAGTACAGTAGAATTTATTTTGGACTTTAACCACTATAGAGTAAATGGTCACACTGAAAATATGGAAAGTGGAATGACTCCATTTGAATACGAAGGTCGTATTTATCTTCCTTTGCGTTATCTTATAGAAGGATTGGGACTTCGTGTAGAATGGGATGGCAAAACGAATACAATTTATATTTATTAGCACAATTTTCAAATGCTACACCTCTTGACAAAAATTCAGTTTATGCTATAGTGATGACACCCCTAGGGGGGTATAGGTATTCCAATATTAAGAGGTGATGTGATGAACCAAAAATTTGATGTAAGCGGTATGACCTGTTCAGCCTGCTCTGCCAGGATTGAAAAAGTCTTGGGGAAGCAAGAAGGTATATCCGCCATAGCGGTAAACTTATTGACCAATAGCATGTCCGTGGACTTTGACCCAGAAGTAGCCAGTATAGAGGGGATCATTCAGCGAGTTGAGAAGCTGGGCTACGGTGCTTTCGTTCAGGCCAAGGCAACAAGCAAAGTGGGGGTCGCGTCTTCGCTAAGGGCCGCAAGCCTGGAAAACCCCGTGCAAATGGAAATCAAAGAAATGAAAAAGCGGCTTATTGTTTCCTTTGTCTTTTTGCTCCCTTTGCTGTATATCTCTATGGGGCAAATGTGGAATTTTCCTTTGCCTGCCTGGATGAATGGAATGGAAAACACACTTACCTTTGCCTTTACTCAGTTTCTATTGAGTCTGCCCATTGTCTATATGAACCGTAAATATTTCACGGTTGGCTTCAAGGCCTTTATACAGAAGGCTCCGAATATGGATTCTCTAATTGCCATCGGTTCCTCTGCGGCTTTGATCTATGGTATCTTTGCCATTTACAGAATTGGCTACGGACTGGGAAGCCAACAGCATGGACTGGTTCATCTGTATGCAATGGACTTGTACTTCGAATCAGCGGCAACCATTTTGACCCTGATTACATTAGGGAAATTTTTGGAGGCAAGGGCGAAGGGCAAAACATCAGAAGCAATCACAAAGCTTATGGACTTGGCTCCAAAAACAGCCACGGTTGTTCGGAATGGACAGGAAAAAGAAATACCCATTGAGGAAGTGGTTCCCGGTGATACTGTTTTGGTGCGACCCGGTCAGCGTATTCCGGTGGACGGGATCGTAATGGAGGGGAGTTCATCGGTAGATCAGTCTATGTTGACTGGTGAAAGCATACCGGTGGAGAAGCAGCCTGGCGATTCGGTCATAGCCGCCACCATAAACAAAAGCGGCTTCTTTCGATTCCAGGCTCAAAAAGTTGGAAGCGATACCACTCTGGCGCAAATTATCAAGCTAGTGGAGGATGCCAATGCTTCCAAGGCACCCATTGCAAAGCTTGCCGATACGATCAGTGGAGTTTTTGTACCCGTAGTTATTTGCATTGCCATCCTGTCGGCTGTTGTCTGGATGCTTAGTGGGCAATCCTTTGAATTTGCGCTTTCCATTAGCATCGCGGTTCTTGTAATCTCCTGCCCCTGTGCTCTGGGGCTTGCAACACCCGTGGCGATCATGGTAGGAACCGGTAAAGGCGCAAGCAACGGAATCCTGATCAAATCCGCCGAGGCGCTGGAAATTGCACACAGCGTCAACACCATCGTACTAGACAAAACAGGTACCATTACCGAAGGAAAGCCCCTGGTAACAGACTGCATACCCACGGGTGGTATTACGGAAAAAGAGCTTTTGGAAATAGCCGCCTCCATTGAAAAGCCCTCCGAACATCCCTTATCGGAAGCCATTGTTCAGAAAGCTGAAAGCTGTCAGATCGCACTTAAGCCGGTAGAGCATTTTAACGCCATCTCTGGCAAAGGGATAGAGGCAAGTATAGAGGGCCAGCAGTATTTGGCCGGAAATCTGGCTTTGATGCGTGAACGAAACATTGATGTCAGCAACTTGCAAGCTGCTTCCGACCGTCTTGCCCAAGAGGGCAAGACCCCCCTTTATTTTGCAGATGCGGAGAAAGCCCTGGGGATTATTGCGGCCGCTGATACGATAAAACCCAGCAGCTATGAAGCCATCAAGCGCTTTAAAAAAATGGGCCTTGAAGTCGTGATGCTCACCGGCGACAATATAAAGACGGCAGAAGCGGTCGGAAATACCCTACCCATAGACCGGGTTGTGGCAGAGGTTTTACCCCAGGATAAGGAAAGTGAAATTCGAAAGCTACAACAAAGCGGTAAACGGGTTGCCATGATTGGAGACGGCATAAACGATGCCCCAGCTCTAGCCAGGGCAGATGTAGGAATCGCCATTGGGGCTGGCACAGATATCGCCATTGAATCGGCGGATATCGTCCTGATCAAAAACAAGCTCACCGATGCCGTCAACGCACTTCAACTCAGTCGAGCCACCATGCGAAACATAAAGCAAAACTTATTCTGGGCATTTTTCTACAACAGCATAGGCATTCCTCTTGCAGCAGGTGTATTTTACGCACTGTTTGGTTGGAAGCTCAGCCCTATGTATGCGGCGGCGGCCATGAGTTTGAGTTCAGTCTGTGTTGTTTTGAATGCGTTGCGGTTAAAGTTTTTTAAGGCACAAATAAAATAATAAAAGGAGTGTTGAAAATGAAAAAAATTATTAAAATTAATGGAATGAACTGCGGACATTGTAAGGCAGCGGTCGAAAAGGAATTGAATGCACTGGAGGGCGTACAGGCAACAGTTGATTTGCAGAATAAACAAGCCCTAGTGACCCTGGACACCGAGCTAGCGGATGAATTATTTGAAAGTGCGATTGACGAAGCGGGGTTTGAGATGGTTTCAATTGAAAACTTGCTTTAAGGAGGCGATGGCTTGAGAGCGGATAAAGCGAAAGTCACCCGCCTTTTAAAAACAGCCAGAGGGCAGTTGGATGGCCTGATCAAGATGGTTGACGATAACCGATATTGCATTGATATCTCTACGCAATTAATGGCAACCATCGCAATCTTAAAAACGATCAACAAGGACATCCTTCATGCCCACCTGGAACACTGTGTAAGCGAAGCCATGGGAGAAGGAGAGGCGCGTAAAAAAATAGAAGAAATTATGCTGATTATGGATAAGTTATCAAAATAAAAGAATTACAAAAAGAATCAAAACGAAGGAATCAAAAACGCCCCTGTTGGGTCATGGGCTTCATAGCGTTTCTTTGCAACTGTGGCGCTTTGGTTGGCATAGCAATAGATGCAGCCATTTAAGCAACTATTGTAGGCACCGATATCGACGCTTTGGATACAGCCGCAGCCCTTACGCTGGTTTTTGTCCCGGGTTTGTTCGATCGGGTGTCCGTACAGTTGTTCAATCACTTTTTTATCAATGCAGCTGGCCCCTTCGATCCCACACTGCAATAAATCCGAGCTTTCACAGCAAGCCTTTGCCTTCAAACCATGGCTAGCGGCTTCCTTGGCGATATACTCTGAAAGTGAGAGCATTTCGTCCATGGTCGCTTCACCGATCTGCTTCGATTGAAGCTTCTTTTTAAGCTTTGCGTACCCATCCAAGAAACTGATGGTTATGGATTCTGTATAAGGGTGTAGCTTTTGGCAAAGCCACCTGAACTTCTCCCTGTGATAAGCCAGAGTGCAAGTCTCATTGAACACAATCGGGTCGTAGCGCCACAACACTCGCGTCTTACCAATGGCTTTGCTTAAGGCAATAAAGCTTTCCATAATATCTTCCTTCTCACGCAGACCGCTTTCCAATGACTTGTCATAGGGTGTTAGCGTAAACTGAAAATAAAAATGAAATCCCCTGCCTTGGATTTCCGACAGATGCTTTTCAAAAGCATGAGAATCTTTGGTCCAGAAAATAAAACAATCTTGCCTTGGGGTAAAATGAATTGTTTTAACTTGTGCATGATTCATGGGGTTTCTGGTACAAACAAATCCAGCTCGAAGTCTATTCATGAACCATTCACCATAGAAACAAGGAATATCCGTCCTGCGGGATGCAGAAATAATCATTGAGATCACCCTAATCAAATATTTTACGGCTTTTAAGATATTTCTTTATTTATCCCTCCCCCCACGGTTTTATTTACTTATTCTTCGCCTTCTTAAAACTGAAATAGTTGTGACCAAACCAGCTAATTAAGGTCGAAACCGCAATATTCACAAGACCGGCTACATATTTGTTCAAGCCCAGTAAGCTGACAAAAATGAATAGGGTGGTGCTTGAGCATAAAAAGCTCACAATGTAAACAGAAACAAAACGAAGAATTTCCGAAAGACCGCCGCCGCTGGATTGAAAGGTGAAATATTTATTCCAGAGATAGCTGTTTATCGTTCCTAACACATAGGATAGAGCCTGGGCAGCAATGTAGTGAAAGCCTAAATAGACGAAGAGGGCATAAAAACCGTACCCAATTACGGTGTTCAAGCCCCCCACAAATAAAAATCGGATGCGTTTGTCGTGGTATAAAGTAAGGATCAGCTCCTTGATTTGTTCGAACATGAAATTGACTTCTCTCCTTTTTCAATCAGATTAAAGCGCCATAACCTTTCCCTGTCTTCTTCTGCTGCGTAGTCAATGCCAATGCGCTTCGAAGTGACATAGTCTGCCTGAAATCCATCATCTTCCAGCCAGAGTCGGGTTGAGACCAGCAGGTCTTCACCATTAAGACTTTTGCCTATCTTTAAGGCCTTGGTCAGACGACCAGGGCCTTTGTAATCGCTAAGCCCACGGATCAAGACCGCCTGGGGGAAGTCCTTTTCTCCGGTCACTACATTCAGAAGGTAATGGATACCATAACAAAGGTAGATGTATGCGATGCCGCCTTCCTCATACAAAAGCTTGGTGCGCTCTGTTTTGCCCCGATGAGCATGGCAGGCCGTGTCTTCCTCTCCGTAATAGGCCTCGGTTTCCGTGATTCTTTGCTTGACGATCTCTCCATCAATCCTACGACAAAGGAGTTTGCCCAAAAGCTTTGGTGCAAGCTCCTTTGCATTTTGCAGATAAAATTCTTTTCCTATTCTCATCCTTTTTGCTTACTCCTCTAAAAGGAGCTCCATTCGCCGCCTTTGCACCTTCATTCCGTGCTTTTCATAAAAACGAATGGCCCCTTCATTAAATTCCCACACATTTAATTCTATACTGTTAAACTTCTCCGAAATGGCATAGCGCTTTATTTCATCAAACAAAATCTTGCCGATGTTTTGGCCTCTCAACTGCTCGTCTACACAAAAATCATCAATATAAAGCACATCACTATCCTGAAAAACACTGTGTCCTCTGTAATTGATGATCACACAAAAAACATAACCCAAGACTCGACTCTCTTCATCAACGGCCACAAAGATAGGCTTCATAGGATCGCTTAGAATTTCCTCCAAATCCTGGTAGGAATATTTTTTTACACCGCTTTTAAAAATATCCGGCCTACCTTTGTGATGATGGGCCGCAATTTGTTCAAGGAGGGATAAAACGCCCTCATTGTCCGCCAAGGTAGCCATTCTGACTTTTATGTTCATGCTGTTCCTCCCCAAGCTATTTCTTGCTAAACAAAATAATACCAATGCCTACGGCTATGACGCCTGCAAGCTTTATGGTGTAGATCCCTTCATTTAGGGCGGCAATATTGTTGTTCATAACCGTATAATACATGGATTTGTAAATTACAGAACCCGGCACTAGCGGAATCAAACCGGCTATGAGAAAAATGGTGATGGGTGTTTTTCGTCTTTTGGCCAGAAGGTTGCAGACGATGGTAGTGGCAACGGCCCCAAAGAAGGTCGCCAGGATGGAGTCCCCTGTCAGTTCAACCAAAATATAATAAACCAGCCAGGAAACAACCCCAGCCAGCCCACAAAAAAGAAGCTGCTTTTTGGGTACCTTAAAGAGAATGCAAAAGGAGACAGTGGCCACAAAACACAAAAGAATAGAAAAGATGGGTCGGATAAGGCTTGTAATGGTTTGCATATACACCTCTACAAAAACAGCTTAAGCACGATACCCACACCGGCGGCAATGGATACGGCTATGATCAGGGCATCGGTAATCCGGCAAAGTCCGGACATGAAGTCCCCCTTTAACACATCCCGGATGGCGTTGGTAAAGCCCAGCCCTGGAATCAGCGGCATAATGGCACCCACGATGACCCTATCCATGTTTTGTCCAGGGCCCCATCTGGTAAAGATCAAGGAAAGACTACCGATCACAATACCGCCAAGGATGTTGAGAATAAAAGAGGAAGATTTTTTATAACGCAAAAACAAAACAAAAAGATATAGTAAAATCCCGATGAGTAAAGAGGCGATGGAATCCAAAAGTGTTCCCCCATACATAAAGCAAAAACCAAAACAAGAAACCCCCGAAGCCAAAACCAGCAGCGCCGGGTGGTAGGTTTGGATTCTTTCGATCAGACTTAATTCTTGCTTGGCCTCTTGGAAGCTTACCTTTCTTTCGACCAAGCGTCTTGAAAGGTCATTAATCTGAGATACCTTATCCAGATTAATGGTATGATCCCGCACTCGGCGCACCATGGTCAACAGTTCGCCCTTACTGTCATCAATGCAGGAAAAAATACCCGTGGTGGTCACGAAGCATTCAACCGTCTTCAATTGAAAGGCCAGCAAAATCCGCTCCATGGTATCTTCCACTCGATAAGTCTCCGCACCGTTTGAAAGCATGAGTTCACCGGCTCTTACCGCAAATTTTAGGATATCCTTACCGGCTTCATTTTCGGCATCTTTTTCGGTTTCTATGTTCGTGCTGTTTTTATTTGTGGTTCCTTTTTCAGCTTTCTTTTTGATAGTTTCAATTTCGATTCCCGTTTCGGCTTCTCTTCCCATCAAGGCGTATCGCCTCCACGTAGTTCAGTAATCATTTTTTCTTTCAAGGTATATAGCTTTTTGGAAAGATCGACAGGCAATGTATGAGGGTTAATTAACCGCCTGTGCTCATCCCAAAGAGTTGCTTGTTCCTTTTTACAGTAGTCTCTGATTTCCATTACACTAGGGGAGTTGTATACACAGACTCCGTCCACAAAAATGGGCACCAAAAGCTCCCGAACCGTAAATCTTCCGGCCTTTAAGGTCATTTTTTTCCAAACAGCCAAGGGGTCAAAGATGGTTAAATCTCTGTTTTCGTCTAACAATTCCTCTTCAAGTGTAATCAGGTCGGCTTTGATTTTTTGGGTATCCTTATCGTAGAGTCTGTATACTTTTTTGATTCCCGGATTGGTTACCTTGATTGGGTTTTCGGAGAGTTTGATTTTTGGAATCATTTCCCCCTCATTGATTTCTGCTGCAATCTTATACACGCCTCCAAAAGCTGGGCAGTCCTGAGAGGTGATCAGGTTGGTTCCTACGCCCCAGAGGTTTATTTTTGAGCCTTGGATTTTCAAGGAGGTGATTAAATATTCATCCAAGTCCCCGGAGGCACTGATAATTGCATGACCATAGCCTGCTGCTTTTAACATTTCATAGGCCTTCTTGGACAGGTAAGCAAAGTCCCCGCTGTCCAGACGGATACCGATGCCCTTCAGATCATGACCCTGGGCCTTTAATTCATCAAAGACCTTTATGGCATTGGGGACACCGGATTGAATGGTATCGTAGGTATCCACCAACAACATAGGGTTGTTGGGATAAATTTTTACATACTCCCGGAAAGCGGTCAATTCATCCGAAAAGCTCATAATCCAGCTATGCGCAATGGTTCCTCTCACAGGAAGATTAAACAGTTTCCCTGCCAAAACATTACTGGTAGCGCTACAGCCTCCAATCATGGCAGCTCTAGCTCCGTAAATTCCGGCATCAGGCCCCTGAGCCCTTCGCAATCCAAATTCCAGCACCCCGTCCTCACCCGCAGCCCAGACAACTCGAGAGGCTTTCGTAGCGATAAGGGATTGGTGGTTGATCATATTTAACAGAGCACTTTCAAGCAACTGGGCTTCAATGATGTTCGCTCGCACCTGTAGCATTGGCTCGGTGGGAAAAATAACGGTTCCCTCCGGTATAGCAAGGATTTCTCCTGTGAAACGAAAATTCCGGCAGTATTCCAAAAACTCGGGCTTGAAAATATGAAGACTGCTTAGGTATTGGATATCCTCCTCAGAAAAACACAAACGCTTCACATAGTCAATAACTTGAGCCAGACCTGCGGCTATAGCAAAGCCGTTACCGCTAGGATTGCTTCGGTAAAAAAGGTCAAAGACCACTGAGTTCTTCGCTCCAGTCAAAAAATATCCCTGCATCATGGTGAGCTCATATAGGTCTGTGCAGAGGGTTAGATTATCATAATTCATAAAGACTCCATTTCTCCATCGGCTTGATCCTTTTAAGCCAATTGGTTTTTATCACAGACATTATAGAATGTTTGTGAGTGTTTTTCAAGGCTGGGAAGCAAATTATGGCTAAGCTTGTCGGCTGTACTATGAACCGGCACCTATGCACAAAGCGATCCGATGAAAGCACCGAAAGGGATACCGCCCGAAACGGCTTACGACCAATCAAACTCACAGCTAGCCTGACTTGTGGTGTAATCAAACAAGATCCTATTCTTATATTTGAATTGAAAAGCTGCCTTACAGGAAGGGTTCTCATGGATAGAACGGAGCATTTGACCCTTATCTGGTGCGACTAGCTTATGGCCGAGGTTTCGATAGATATCCACTTCCAAAAGATAAGGCCCTTGCTTTAGAACCAGCCGACGTTCGTCACAAGCTAGGATTTTAACACCCAAGTAGGTAGCAAGGCGATACTCTCTTCCTTTATAATACACTATACAAATGCAACCTTGAAAGTGCAGACCGTAGAAGGGAATATGGGCCACCGAAGCAAAGACACAAACCGGCTCACGCGTTTCCAAAAAGTTATTGCATTGAATCCAACAGTAGGACTTTGGGAAAGAGGTGCCGCTGTCCCTTTCAATATAGCCAACGCCACCAGTGAAGTCGATCGTCCTTCCGTTGATGCAAAATCCTCCTGTCAGTTTATGATGCAGACTGACGATGCCATGACGGCACTCCATGGGGAAGTACTTAAAAAAGCCCATGATATCATATCGTATGGGCGTCAAAGCTTGATAGGAAATCTCCCCAGAGAGTGTTAGATTTTTGCTTTGGATATGAAGCTTTATGCCGGAGGGGGAGAAAAACTGATCACCGATTTGCTGTTGCTTTTCGGAGAACTGTATCTTCTGGTGATCTTCAACAAAAGACACATACTCAGAAGCTTCATTGGTGATCAGCTGAATAAAGGCTCCTTCCTGGGTTCTGCCTGGAATCAGGGCGATGGTTTGATCTCCCTTTTGATGTTTATAGTAATAGCCTTCAAAGAAAGCAGCTTTTTTCTTGGCCAAGCTCATTTTTTTTGAATTCATCCTTTCTGTTGATACCAGCAATGTCCGGCTTTTTTGAAAGACCCTCTATTTACAGCTTCTTATCATACAAGCCCTTCGTAGCTGGATTGTCAATAAGGCTTCCGTCCATTTCAAAGCGGGAGCCATGGCAAGCGCAATCCCAAGTATGTTCCTGTCGATTGTATTTAAGGGCGCAACCCATATGGGCGCAGCGTCGTGGTTTCAAGTTAATGAGATGAGAGGTCATCTCGATGCCGTTTACTACAAGCTGCAGGTTTGCACTGAACCTTTGGGCGGAAAAGACAGGTGCCAGATCATTTCGTTTTCCCAGGATCTGATCCCGCAGCAACATGGCTCCGACCATAGAAGAACTCATTCCCCATTTGTTAAAGCCTGTGGTCACAAACAAGCTATCTGTTGTCTTTCCATATTTCCCGATATAGGGGACAGCATCCAGGCTCATGCAGTCCTGGGTGGCCCATGCCGCCACTTCTCTTGCCTGTGGATACACGCTTTTTGCAAAGGCTCGAAGCTGTCGGTAGCCGCCTCCGTTTTTTCCCGTCCTGTGGCCGCCGCCGCCCAAAAGCAATAGGGTACCCTGGTTTCGAAAAGAGTAAGCGTTTTGCCCTTCCTCAATGTACATGCCCTGACAGTCTCCAGCATTTTCTAAAGCAAGTACATAAGAGCGTTGTTGATACAACTTTGTAAAGTAAAAGCCAGGAATGTTGATAAAAGGATAGTGGGTTGCGACAATAATGTTCTGGGCGCGTATCCTAGCCCTTTCGGTTTTGCAGCTGTTTTTATTGACCGAAAGAGCTCTAGTGTTTTCATAGATGGCTAAATCCTTACTAATCGCCTTCAAGAATTTCAAAGGATGAAACTGAGCCTGCCCGTCAAATGCTATGGCGCCAGCCATGGGAAAGGGCAAGCCGGTTTGCGTGACAAGTCTTGCGGGAAAGTTAAGCTTGTCCATGGCCTTCATCTCACGCTCTAAATTTTCGAGGGTTTTCGTGTTATAGACATATGCACTTTGATTAACAAAATCACAATCGAAATTTTGGCAAAGCTCCTTATATTTATGCAAGGCCAGTTGATTGGCCGTCAGATATTGGCTGGCTCTTTCTCTTCCAAAATTTTTGATTAGCTTATCGTAAATCAAATTATGCTGGGAGGTGATCTTAGCCGTTGTGTTTTTCGTAATCCCCATGCCAAGTCTTCCGGCTTCAATCAGAACGCAATCTACACCCTTTTCCTTCAATAGGTAAGCCGACAGCACACCCGCCATTCCACCACCGATGATTAAAACATCGGTTTTAAGATCCCCTTGTAAGCTTTCTCTTTCTTCTAGTTCTACTTCCGTCCAAATGCTCATAAAGACCTCCGCTGTTTTTGTTTCTTTTTCTTATTGTTCCAAAAAAGAATCTGATTATGTTTTGTTTGCCTTAATTGAATAGCAAATGAGTGGTATATTATCGAAACGATTGCAAACAATAGGTGCATATTCATGCCGAGTGGGATTGAGTATATTTGAAACTACTGAAATTAGTATGGAGGTATGTATGAGTCAGGAAATTAAAATAACCACAAGAGATAAGCTGCTTCGCGCCTGGGAGAATACCAAGGAGCTGGTGCGGGACTTTGAATGTTATTCAAAGGAAGTGGACGATGAAAAGGTAAGAAGTGTTTTTAAGAAGCTTGCCGAGGATGAGTGTATGCATGCTTCTGAGTTGCAGAAGGTACTGATTGAGTACCAGGAAAGAGAAGGTAAATAAAGAAGGGGCACAGTTGGATCTGTGCTCTTTTTTTATGCTCACAGCACCTCTGAGTGCACAAAATAACTTACAGTGATGTTAAGTATGTGCTGGGAAATTGACAAAAGAAAAATTATGGGCTAAAGTAAATAGAAAAGAATAGAAAAGGGGAATTTCATGCTGAGTAAAAGAATACCAGCGCTTAAAACCATATCGACTTACCAAATGGCGTTTTTCAAGAAGGACTTCTCGGCTGCGCTATCAACCTTTGTCATCACTATCCCACAGTCCATGGCAGTCGCACTGATCATCGGCATTGAGCCGGTGTATGGTCTGTACACAGCCATCATCAGTATATTCATTGCTTCCATCTTCTCAAGCTCCGAAAATATGATCACCAGTCCTACGAATGCCATGGGTCTTCTGATCGCTGCCGCTACGAAAAATTTTCTGCCGTCTCAGGACTTTTTTTCCATGTTGTTCCTTTTAACCTTTGTCGTGGGCTTATTGCAGTTCCTAATGGGCTTGCTGCGCTTTGGCAAAGCCATAAACTATGTTTCTCATCCTGTTATGGTCGGATTTATGACGGGTGCAGGGCTGTTAATCGGCCTGGGGCAGCTACACCAGCTGCTTGGCATCAGCATTCCCAACTCTTCTCATATGTCTATCCTAGAAAAGTTATACAACCTAACCCTTCGCCTTAACCAGACCAATCTTTATTCCTTGGGTTTGGGTCTGCTGACAGTGGTGCTTATTCTGATCTTTAAGTCCATCAAGAAAACCCTACCTGCTGCCTTTTTCAGCATCATCATAACCAGTATCCTTGTCATCTTCTTTCGGTTAGAGCAGCAGAATGTGAGGCTCACTGGAGAATTACAGGGGGCCTTCCCATCATTCAAAATGCTGGATTTTTGGCTATTATTCAGTCCTGTTATTTGGAAAGCCGCTGTACCCATCGCCATTGTCGGGCTGGTGGAAGCCATCAGTATTTCTAAATCCATTGCCACTAAATCCGGTCAGAGTATTGATGTCGATCAGGAGTTTTTCGGTCAAGGCCTTACCAATATGCTTTCCTCATTTTTTCAAGGCCTGGCTACCTCTGGTTCCTTTTCCAACACGGCAAACAATTTTTTGAACGGAGCGAAAACGAGAGTTTCTGCGATGCTTACCTCCATCTGCATTGTAATCATGCTACTCTTTTTCGGAAGCTTTGCCAAATACATAGCGCTTCCTGCCTTGGGAGGGGTCATGCTGATCCTCTCCTACAATCTCATAGACCTGAAAGAAATTCGAGGCCTCATCAAGTTCGGTGGGGTGGATTTATTCGTGGCTTTTGTTACCTTTATCTCTACTATTTTATTTGACCTTGACATAGCGATTTACATCGGAGTTGTTTTTTCGGTTTTGGCTTACCTTAAAAACACTGGAAGTGCTGACATCAGACTGTTGGTTCCTTCCAAACGCTTTAAAGGCTCCTTTAAGGAACGAGAAATCAACTGGGTCAATACCCACAAGGCTGAGGTGCTTTTGGTTCAGTTCCAAGGGAATCTTTACTTCGGCCTCGCCTCTGATCTGGAAACCAAGCTGAACAGCCTAGCTGGTCACGCAAAAGCGTTTGTTTTGCGTATGAAGCGAGTAGATGGATTAGACCTGTCTTGCCTGGAGGTCATTCAGCACTTTGTGGATCGGATACGCAAGGAGGGTGGAGCTGTTTTGTTTTCTGGCCTGAATCAGCAAAATTTTGAACTGCTATCTCGCTTTGGACTGGTGGATCTTCTGGGGCGAGAGTGTTTTTTTATGGCCGAGGAGTATTTGATGAACTCTTCCAATGCTGCTATTGAACAGGCCAAAAAGATGACAAGTCATGAAGTCAAAGCTGATCGTTAACTCAGTCATCTGCAGCCTTGCAAATCACATCTTATCACAGGTCATGTGCAAGTGAAGTTCTTTCTTGACAATTTTACCCTGCTCTGATACCCTACAGCTGTTTGTTTGATATCATTGTAAAAATAGAAATTATTCTACATATAAGGAGCTAGAAGTGTGCTGAAAAATGTGCAAATCACTACAAGACTAAAGCTTGCTTTTACGGTTATCTATACCTTTCTTTTGATTACAGCCGTTTTATCCATTTTGTCCATGCGTTCCATTGCCAGCAATAACGAAAGCTCAATGCATACCATCACTGAACCCTTGGTTTTGCTGGGGCGATTTGCCAACAGTACGGATAAACTTCATTACACAGAAAATGATATTGAACAATTTACCCTTGTTAAATCCGAGTTGGAAAATCTGTTGTTCTCCATACGGGATATTTATGAAGAGGCTAAGCTTCAACATTCAGAAGAGTACGGCGTAGTGCTGGAACTGCAACGTGCTTATGATGCGTATACGCAGGGTGTGCTCACTGGACGAGAAGAGTCCTATTTATTACAGCGCAGTGAAGAAAGCAAACAGCAAATCGACAAACTACTGTCTATGCTTGGTCAGAGCTCTGAGGATTATTACCGTGATAATAAAAAACATGAAAATTTGACTACCCTCGGATTTGTATTTTTAGCGCTTTTGGGCTTGCAGTTGACCTTTTTTCTTACCCGCTTTCTCATTCGCGGGATCTTGCAGCCCTTAGAAATGATTATTGATACGACGAAAGAAATAGCCAAAGGCAATCTAAGTATCCGTATTAATTACAAATCCAAAAGCAGTGTAGGGCTTCTAGCCGAAAACCTGACCAACATGGTAAACACCTTATGTAACTTGATTTTGGATATCGACGAACTTGTAAAGCGGCAAAATAAAGGTGAGATGTCCGCACGTATCAACACCAAGAATTATCAAGGGGCGTATTCAGCCATTGCCGACGGGATTAACCTGATGGTTAACGACTATGTCAAAATGACAGAAGAAATTATTGGTTGCGCCCAACAGTTTGAAAAAGGAAACTTTAAGATTCAACTGCCCCAATACCAGGGGGATAAACAACGCACCAATGTTGCCTTTGAGAGCCTGTCATCCAATTTAAAGCAAATTACTGAGGACATTAATGGACTGGTGGCAAAAGCATCAGAAGGCAAGCTCTCGTCGCGTGCAGATGAAACACGCTACACAGGCGATTGGGCCTACATAATTATACAGTTGAATCATCTGCTGAATGTGATTGTCGAACCCATCAATGAATCTGCTGCCGTTTTGTCAGAGGTGTCGAGAGGAAATCTATCCGTTAGCGTAAACGGCGATTTCCAGGGCGATTTTGCGATTATCAAAAATTCCATCAACCAAACCATTGCCTTTTTGAAGTCCTATATTGACGAAATTGCTCAGGTTTTACAACGGATTGCAGACAACAATTTGAGTGTCATGATCAACCGGGAATATGTTGGGGATTTCCGGCAAATGAAAACGTCGATTAACATGATCATCGACAAATTGAACATCGTCATGCGGGATATTAAAAGAATGTCCCTTGAAATCTCGTCAGCGTCGGGCGATGTTAGGAACTCAAGTGAAATCCTTGCCAATGCAACCAATGAGCAATCCATGTCTATAGTTACCTTGACAGACATGATCGAAAGCATCAACGACAAGCTTTATACTACATCAAAAAGCACAACCGAAGCCGAAAGCTATGCAAACTATGTACATGATAATGCCTTGCAAGCAGACTTACAAATGAAGAAAATGATAGAAGCAATGGATGCCATAAAGATCGCATCGTCCACGATTTACAAGGTGATCAAAACCATTGAGGATATCGCCATGCAAACCAATCTTCTGGCCTTGAATGCATCCATTGAGGCTGTCAAAGCAAGCGAGCACGGCAAGGGCTTTGGCGTAGTGGCTCAGGAGGTCAAACAATTGGCGACCAAGAGCAAGGTAGCTGTAGGCGATACAAGAGTGTTGATTGAAAGCTCCTTTGCTAAGGTTTCGGATGGCGTGTTGATCGCAAATCAAACGGCAGAGATTTTAAATAGCATTGTTTCTAATATATCACAGATTAAACAAGTAGCGGGAAACATCAGTTCATCCGCTTCTGAGCAGGTGGAGGATATGAAACACATTCAGGATGATGTTCTCAAAATTTCTCGCCTGACGACGAATAACATGGCGATTTCCGAGGAAAACAGCTCCTGTGCCGCAGAATTTTCGGCGCAAGCAGATTCGCTACAAAAAATGTCTGAATTATTTGTTTTGTCCGAATAGGGGGAAGTATGGAAAGCAGCTTATATGAGTTAGAAGAAAACCAAGTTGCCTATATAAAAGAGATTCGTTTGGAAGGAGCTAACCGAAGAACAGTGATGGATTTGGGCTTGCTTCCAGGTGTAGCCGTTTGTGTGAAACGAAGGGCTCCGTTTAACGGTGCGATTCAATTGCAGCTTAATTGCTCTCATCTTGTCATACGTCCTATGGATGCTAGGCATATATTTGTGACCGATCGGATATAGCTTTGGTGGGCGAAAGGAGAATTGATATGCGATTTGTATTGGCTGGAAACCCAAACAGCGGAAAAACAACCCTCTTCAATCGATTGACCAAAAGCCATGCGAAGGTGGGAAACTGGTCTGGCGTAACTGTTGAAAAGCGGATAGGCTTTTATCAAGATCATCAGGAACGAATTGAAATTGTTGACCTGCCGGGGATTTATTCTCTTTCACCGTACAAGGAAGATGAATTAATCGCTCGGAAAGCAATTGTGGCTCATGGTGTGGATGCAATTATCAATGTGGTAGATGCTACCAACTTGGAGCGTAGTCTGTTACTGACCACACAGCTGATGGAATTGTCAGTGCCTGTCCTATTGGTGCTCAATATGATGGATGAACTAAAAACAGATGGCAGCACTGTGGATACAAAGCGGATCAGTGCTGAATTGGGGCTTCCTGTTATAGCCATTAGTGCCAAAACAGGAGAAGGTCT
Source organism: uncultured Defluviitaleaceae bacterium (assembly GCA_964611385.1). GTDB lineage: Bacteria > Bacillota > Clostridia > Lachnospirales > CAYPQA01 > CAZSXS01. Next base: position 28,041 of record CAZSXS010000020.1, on the reverse strand, counting down.
GGACGAATTGATTGAGACGACGAAGCAATTGTCTGATACCGAGCCGAAATCTGTGCTGTTGCGGACTGAAATGGCGGAGGCCATCCATGCGATTCGTAGCCTGCTGTTCAAAATCAGCTGCCCAAACGATTTGTTTACCACCATCAAGTTGATGGAATCAGATAAAATTGTTCAGCAGGAACTTTATCTGGCGCCCTCGCTTGCTCAGGATATTCAGACAGTTTTGGTGTCTATGGGTGCAAACCTGGATGACCGTATTATTACGCATAGGCACCACTTTATCCAAGGAATGATACAAAGTTGCTACAAGAAAGGTCAGCAACTCGTCCAAGAGAATAAAACCGAAAAAGCAGATCGTTTTCTTTTGCACAAATATTTTGCCTTGCCCTTGTTCTTGCTGATTATGTTTGCTATCTTTCAAATCACCTTTGGTTTTGTGGGTAGCACCCTGTCCGACTGGATAGATGTAGCCTTCAGCGAAAGCATAAGCCCGTGGGCGGCTACTGTTCTGGCAAACAGTGGCGTGTCAGAGCGCATGGTCAGTTTAGTGGTAGATGGGGTACTGGCGGGTATTGGTTCGGTGTTGACCTTCATGCCCCAGGTCATTTTATTGTTTTTACTCTTGTCCTTGTTGGACGACATTGGTTATACCGCTCGAACTGCATTTATGATGGAAGCCCTGTTCAACAAACTGGGTTTAACAGGACAATCCTTTATTCCGATGCTGATGGGCTTTGGCTGCAGTGTTCCCGCTATTATGTCAGCCCGCTCCTTGCAAAGTGAAAAAGACAGACGCCTAACCATTCTGATGATTCCTTTTATGTCCTGCTCCGCCAGGCTTCCCGTTTATGGCGTGTTTGCGGCAGCTCTGTTTGCTAAACAGAGCGGGACTGTGGTGTTTTCGCTCTATCTCATTGGGATTTTGGTTTCTCTTCTCACAGCTTTGCTGTTGAATCGCACCTTGTTCCGCAGCGAAAACAGTACCACGGTATTTGAATTGCCAAAGTACCGTTATCCATCTTTACGCAGCGTTGTGTTTCGTGTGTTGAATAAAAGTAAGGATTTTTTGGTTCGAGCCGGAACCATCATGTTTGCAGCTTCTGTTGTGATCTGGTTTTTCCAATCCTTTGACATTTATTTTGAGCTGGTGCAGGACAATTCAAACAGTATGTTTGCAGACCTTGGGCGGTTGCTCGCACCTCTATTTAAGCCATTGGGTTTCGGTAACTGGCAAGCTTCAGTGGCATTATTGACAGGCGTCATCGCCAAGGAAGCGGTTGTTTCTACATTATCCATTTTATACGGCGGAGGCCAAGAATCCCTTTTGGGTGCCATCAGCAGCCACTTTACGCCCTTGGTAGCCTATGCTTATATGGTGTTTGTCTTACTTTATACCCCTTGCTTGTCGTCTATAGCCGTGATGCAGAGAGAGTTTAATTCTTTCAAATGGACAGTCTTTGCATTGGCTTCTCAAACTGGCTTGGCTTGGGTGATTGCCTTTCTGATTTATCAGATTGGATCGATATTTATTTAGTGAAATCAAGTAACAATTGCTTACACTCAACAAAAAAAATCTCGGACTTGGGTACACCAAGTCCGAGATTTTTTTTATTGAGATGGCGTTACTTCTTAATACTTAAAATCAGGAGCCTCGAGGCCGTAAGTAGCGTTTACTTCGTTTACAACCTTTTCTGCGCCCATGCCTCTCATGGTTTCAATGTAGGTCTTAACAGCTTGTTCTACAGGAACTTCGCCGGTGATGGCTGTGGACATACAAGCCTTGAAAGCGGTGGAGATGTCTGCGCTGATATTTAAGTAGGTATCAGAAATAACAGTGTCGTACTCTGCAATATATATCTTGGGGTCTTTCATAGCTTCTGTAACAATGGAAGCCTTATACTTTAATGCTTCGATGGATGCTTTGATTTCTTCTGGTGTTCCGTCATTTGCCCAAGTCAGGTTGTTGATGTCATATTGTGGGAACTCGCCTACAATAGCTGGGCCGGGGTAATAGGTGTTTGTTTGAGCGTCTTTCAAAATTACGATGGTGTCGCCTTCACGTCTAAAGGTCTTACCTTCAATACCAAAGCGGCCTAATTCATGACCGGCCTTGCTGGTGATGAACAGATCGATGAAATTTTGAACCATGGTGGCACCATCCTTGGTTCCCTTTGCTAAAACGTAAGGAGCACCAGAGGGCTTGAATACAAAGTTGATATCTTCAGTTCTGTTACCGGTTACAGCTGTTACGCCAACGATTTCGGCCTTAGGATTAACGTTGGTGAATTTCAAGATGTTATCAATTTCAGCCCAACCATTCCAGTAGAAGGTGCTTCCGTAGCCGCCTGCATACATCTTATCACGCATAGCTGCGCCGGAGTTGGTGAAGGATTCCTTATCCAGATAGCCCTTGGTGTAAAGATCATTTAACCACTTAAGCGCTTCAATCATTTCAGGTCTGGTCATTGTGTCTGTCCAGTAACCGAGCTTGGGGTCATAGGTGATGGAGGAGCTGCCTGTTGCATTCAAAGAAGCATTGAAGGATTGGAAAATATCTTGTAGGGTCCAGGTGCCGGCAGTGGTGAAACCAACAGTATCGTTTTTGCCGTTGCCGTCTGGGTCATCCTCTGTGAAAGCCCGTGCAACTTCATACAGTTCATCAATGGTTGTTGGTGGCTTTAGACCCAGATTATCCAACCAGTCCTTACGGAAGCTTCTGGTGAATAGGTTGCGGCCATAGCTCATAGGAATGCCCCAGTATTCGCCGTCGAAGTATACTGAATCTCTTAAGTCTTCGGGGAATTTGTTCCAGGTTTCGTTTTGTGATAAAACATTGGTCATAGGAACAATAATTCCGTCCTCTTTAAAGCGGATCAAATCGCTGGTTCCAAAGCTTTTAATCAAACCCTTCAAATCACCAGCGAGTGCGCGAAGGTTTAAGGTGTTGCCATAGTCTGTACGAGGCAGTATGGTAAGATTTAAGGTATAACCGGTCTTGTCAAAAACTTCCTTTTTGAATCCTTCTTTTAATTCAGGATAGTCTGAGGAGTCATTAAATAACAGACAAAGTGTAAGGTCAATGTTCTTGTTCTCTTTGTCAATTTGAACGGCTGAGGAAGCTGTGCCCTGAGTGCCTGTAGAACCTCCAGAAGTGTCACAGCCTGTAAGCATTAATAAAGCCAATAAAGCGGTAGCAATTTTTCTTTTCATTTAAAATACCTCTCTTTTTAATATTTAGCCCTTAACGGAGCCAACCATAATTCCCTTTACAAAGTATTTTTGCATAAAGGGGTAAACAATAACAACGGGGATAATGGAAACCACAATCATCGCAGCCGATAGGCTTTCGGAATTAACGTTGGAGAGCTGCTCTTGCGTAAGCCCAGATTGGAGACCTTGGGTTTCCAGGGATTGTGCCAGGGTAATCATTTCACGCAAGACTAGGGTGAAAGGATACTTGGCGGGGTCTGTGATAAACATCAAAGCGTTGTAAAAGGAATTCCAGTAGCCTACAAAGGTAAAAAGGCCGATTGCGGCTAGAACCGGCTGAGAAAGGGGGAGTATGATGCGCAAAAATACAGTAATTTCACTGGCTCCGTCAATCCGTGCGGATTCCTTTAAGCTCTCATGAATACTCCAGTAATAATTACGCATCAAAATCATGTTCCATCCACTGATGCAGGAGGGAAGGATCAGAGACCAAAAGGAATTCAGTAGGCCTACGCCTTTCACAACCAAGTAGAGCGGGATAATACCGCCGGAAAACATCATGGGCACAATGAGCATATAGGTTAAAAACTTGTACCCAGGTAAATCTTTTTTCGATATAGAGTATGCGCCAAAAGCCTCTAAAACAACAGAGATAATTGTTCCTATTAAGGTAACTTTTACTGAAGTCATAAAAGCACGGGCTATGTTGGGCTTGTTAAAAATCATCCTGTAAAATACCAAAGAGGCTTCTTTGGGAATCAAAGACAGATTAATGTCGCTTTTTGGCCCCACGTCCAAGGAAATTTTAAGGACGTAGACTACAGGAAAAATCATTAACAGCGCAAAGAGAAAAAGGAAAAAATTATTGAAGTAACCAAATATTTTTTCTCCTCTTGTCGGCTTCATAAGATGGATCCTCCTTTGGGAATTGTATTATAAGACGCTGGAACCGTCTTCGGTAAGCTTCTTGCTCAGCAGATTGGTTAAGATAACCAGAACAAAAGCAATGGCAGACTTGAACAATCCAGTTGCAACCGCAACAGGGAACTTGGCATTTACAATACCAACCCGAAAGATATAGGTATCTAAGGAGTCAGCCTTTAAAATAACCATGTCATTCAAGAAGGCGAAAACAGGCTCAAATAAATTTAATACACCAGAGAAGGATAATACAAAGACGACTAAAACAACAGGTTTAATTGCTGTTAGCGTAATGTGAATGGTTTGTTTCCAACGATTGGCACCGTCGATAACAGCAGCCTCATATAACTCTTGATCAACACTGGATAGTGCAGCTAGATAGATGATGGTGCTGTAGCCAACCCCCTTCCACACTCGTACCATGGTAACCAAAGGCTTAAACCAATCACCTTTGGACCAGAAGAAAACACTCTCACCTCCAAAGAATTTAATGATTTCATTGATGTAGCCGTTGGTTGGTGACATTAAAACCAAAAACAAACCGGAAACAACAACCCAAGATATGAAATGTGGCATCACACTAACAGTCTGAACAAACTTCTTGTACAAGGAATGACGAACCTCGTTAAGAAGCAAAGCAAGAATAATGGGAGCAGGAAAGGAAAAGATGTAGTTGTAAACGATGTAAACAATGGTATTTTTGAAAGCATTCCAAAAAAAGTTTAAGTTAAAGATATACTTAAAATTGTCAAAGCCTACCCAACCTCTGAACCCGCTGGCTCGAAAGTCCATAAAAGCGATAGAGATACCCGCCATGGGTATGTAACTGAACACTACATAATAAATAAACACCGGCAAGAACATTAAGTATAGCGTTATGTTTGTCACTGTGAAAATTTTTCTTTTCTTATTCTTTGATTTCATTACAACCCTCCTTATAGTTCTTATTTCTGCTACTCTTTTTCGTTTTCCATGGTAAAGGGAATTTTAGATAAGTCAAGGCCCTCTACCCGCATCAGCATACTGTTATCCCTTGGTCTTTTGTTGATGGTGTCCACAAAGATGGATTCTGTCAAAGGATTCAAAGCCATAAATAACTCCAAATCTTTGTTTTTGTATTTTACTCTGCGAGTCAGCGCTTTTGCAGAAGTTTCAAGGGTGTCGGTAATTGCAGCCGAAAGCAGCTGTGCATAAAATTCCTCCATGGATTTGCATTCCTCTTGAGTTTTGCAAATGCAGACAAAACCGCTTTGGGCATTAATCAAATCCATGGCTTCAAAGCATCTTTCTTCTCCCTCATAATTATAGAAGGAGATGAGATAAAAATTGTTTTCCCGCTCCAATTTCACAGCCGCCTCCCGTCCAAAATCGGTCAGAGCCAGAGGGATAAAGCCAAAGTAACAGGAGCCAGCCTTTACGGCCACAGGAACTGCTTCCTTTGACGCAAAACCTTGCTCTTTATCTATCCATCCATTGGCATAGAATTCATACTCCGAGTTAAAATGGGTTGGAAGATAAATGGAAAGCTTTGCGCTTCGAACATGCTGTCTTTCAAGATGAAGAGGCTTGTAAACCATCATGGAAGTATCCTTATGTTGGATGCCGAATTTTCGCCCTTCATCCCGGAAGCCCCAGTTATCACAGTCGCCATAGTAAGCATAGGTGTTTTTCTCCAAGAACTTCTTGTCGTTAAAGACATAGTTAGAGAAGACCACATTGGTATGGGTTAAGTCCTTGGCTTCCTTTTGATTTTTGTAGCTGATATAAAAGGACTCACTCATGGAACCGGAATGATACTGACCCTTAGCCGTGCCCAAGGCATATTCCTCTGTCATATAGGTATAGTTTAGGCCCCGATACCCACCATAGAGACAAAAGGGTTCATCCTCTTCATTGTATGCCAAGGCATCGGAAGGAATACACTCGGTGCTAAAGGCAGCCTCAAAGGGAAACTTCTTGTTCAAGGCCAGGTCCATGAGGTACTCGGGAATATGAAAGGTAACGTTTGCCAGCCAAGCGCAGTTCGGAAGGAGCAAGGCATTTTCGCTTACATGAATGACCTGATTGGGGCGCTTTGGAAAATAATCCTGAATGGGATTGATAATCGCTGCCTCTCCAAAACCCATCCATAGAAGGGCGGTGGTAATGTTGGGATGTCCTATGGTGTCTGTGGTATAGGCCCTGGATATGGGCCCGGCCATCCTGCCGCTGGGTTTGTGGAACAAGGCCGCAACCTCAAGCCACATCCGTTCCTCGCATTTTGCGGCCAGTGATTTTGCATACTCATCATGAACATGGTTTACCATTTCGGCAAAGCAAAGTACGTCGATGGCTGTGTAAACCGGACTGCTGTATTCCATAATCTGCCCGCAGCGTCTGAACACATCCGTAACCTCTTCCAACTTTGCTAGCCCAGCCTTGAAGTACTCCGGCAAGCCATACAATTCTCCGGCTACCAGGAGGGTGTACATGGCCATGTTGGCAAAGTTGTCATTGAACATGGAGATATGTATGCCTTTCCCGGCGGCAAAGTCCAGCTCAGACTTTATATAAGCGTCTATCTTTGCCCGAGTCTCGGGGGAAAGCAGATCCTTGTATCGGCAGATGATGGATAAAAACTGCATCGGCAAAAAATGGCAATGTTCCAAGGTCAGAGCCATGATGACTTGGTTCGCTTCTTTGGCATAGCCTTCCTCAAAGAGGGTTAAACAACTCCAAACCCAAGAGCGGGAACCAATCCCGCCCTCCTTTGGGTCACGGTTTATGCCAAGCTGGATTTCTTTCAGCACGATGGGAAGATAAAGCTTGTTGTACTGCTGTTTTCGAGCCAACTGTTCTTGTAGGCGCATCCGTATCTACTCCTTCTTTTTCATTGCAAATTGAATATCTTTTCAAGGTTCTTGCTTAAAACTTTTGTCTTGTCTTCGGGACTGGAGTTCAAAAATTCAAGCTTCACAAGTTGGCACTCGGCATACTGCAAGGGGGTAATGCTAGAAAACACAAGCTGCTCTATACCGGCCAAGGCAATGAGGTTGGCCAGAGATTGGTTGAAAACCTCCAAGCGGGTAAAATCATAAAACACCTTCCCGCTACGGCTACCCACTATGTCTTTCAAGGCGTTAGCCATGGAAAGGGAGGGGCCGTTGGTCAGGATCACATTTGCAGTTTTGTTTAGCTTTAAGGCTTCGCTGACCTCGCTGATCTCTAAATTGCGGGCGGTGTCCAGGTGGTGCTTTTGCCGAATGTTTTCGATCGCACAAGGCAAAATCACGGGTACGTTTAACTTACCGGCCAGGTCCAAAAGCTTCAGGGCTTCCGGCTCATTCAGGCGGTATTCGTGATAATAGGGGTACAGCTCCAAAGCTTGAAACTCGAGTTTGGTCACACAGGTTACAAAATCATTCTCCCATTCGGGATACTTGGGGTTTATCACACAAGCCTTTATCAGCATGTTATCCTGGGGGGCCTGCTCATGCAGCTCCAGGTTTCCCGCCATCGTATTGCGATAAAAAACAGCGTTCAGATTTGAAACCACAGCCTTGTCAATACCAGACTTTTTCAAATACTGCTTCAGGATATCAACCGTTATGGTTTCAAAGGCGCCCCCAATGACCTTTCGAAAAGGGAAATGGCCGATATAGGTGTTTACATCAAGAATCATTTACAATCACCCGACTTTTTCGTTTGCTTCAAGTATCTCTGAAAGTACGTATTATTTAAAATTTCAACCTTATCGGCGGTAGAGATATCTGCGCCGAGAATTTTGCCTACACAACCGGAGTAAGACATATCGGTGCCGAACAAAATGCGTTCAGCGCCTAGGAAACGGACACTTTCCTCTACGATGGCTCGGTCACAGACGCTACCGCTCATGTCGGTGAAAACATTTTTATAGGGCGCAATGGCTTTTAGGGACCATTCCCAGTCTCCGCCGCCGCCGATGTGGGCGTGAATAAAGGTTATCTCCGGGTGCCTTTGGGCCACCTTCGCAAAGTGAACCCCATGAGAGGCAAAGGGTTGGTACTCTTGGTAAAAATTCAGCTTGCAGGCATGTTCGAGTATGGGAATATCCATTTCTGCACAGCGATTCAGCAAGTCCTCTAAGATGGGGTCGGAAATCAAGTATTGATTATAAAGCTTCACCCCGAGGAATCCATATTCCTGTATGCAGCGGTCGATTTCTGCAAGGGACTCCCGGATATAACCGGGATTAACAAAGCAGAGACCCCGCAAAAGTTTGGGGTAGTGCTTCATGGCTTCGTATACAGAGTCGTTGCACTTTCTGAAAAGCTCTGGGGGACAATCGAAGGCCAAAACCGGATTGGATACAACTAGGGTATCCGTATAGGTGGCTTCTGCCATTTGAATGATTTCCTCCAGTCGCTTCATGTCTAGGTTCATGTCTTTGTCGAACCAAACATGCTCATGCCAATTGACTACAGGATTATCTCTAAATAAATCAAGCAAAAAAATCGCCTCTTGTTCTTTAAAGTTTCAACTTTCCAAATCGGCTCCTAACGTGTAGTTCCCGCTGCAGGTAAACCCGCTCGTTTTCATAGCAACCAGACCAGACAGCTTGCAGGTCTCGCCGAGTTCCACTGTCACGGTCATTGATCAGGAGGTCAAAGCCTATGATGCTGCCTTCCTCTGGTCTTCCGTTGAGGGCTTCCCAAGGAATCACAATGAGGGCTTCGTATCCGTTTTCGGTTGGTGCAATGCAAGCTGCGAGTAGGTCATTGTTCTTGACCGGGGAAAGAAGGGGAACAATTTTTGTGGCCTCGTCGTTTTGAACGCCCGACACAATAAAGCCAAATACAACGTTTTCCTTTTCCACCTTTTCAGGATTCTTATCAATATATAACTGAATGGAATCGTTATCACAGGGGAACTTTCCGCCAGCGAAGCAGACTACATCGTCCCGAACAAGCACCCGTACAATCAAGCTGTCGCCGTTGTCGCAAATCATGGCTTCTGCCGAAAGGTCATTTTCATCGCCATATCTTTTTTCGTTTCTGCGAATCTGCGAAGGCTGATTGATGAAAATGTTGGGCTCAAAGGGGAAGCGATCCACAGGCTTGGTGCGCTCAACCTTAATGATTTCGGCTTGTGGCTTCGGTATTGCATTGATTTTATTTTGATTTGTTATAAAGGAGGGCTTGCTTTTAGCAGGTTTGTTCACCCTTGGATTGATGCATTGGGTGTTCCCGTCTTTGGTTATTTGAAAGGTTTCATCCGAATTCAATAAAACTTGCAGCTTTGTACCATTTTTGTAAGAGACAGTAATGAGACTTGCTTGTACAGAGACAGCGGAAACCCTTGCTTCCTCCCCTTTTTCCCTGGCTTCCAACACGGTGACAAAGGCACAGCTCTTTGCTTGCTCTTCCAAAATCAAAATGGGAAAACGTTGTGGGATTTTGTCCGGCGGGCCATAGGCTTTAGCTGAATAAAAGTTGGTTTGGTCAGTAGGTGTATATACATACAGCTTTTCGCCATTGTCGTTAAAGCAGATGGCAAAGTTATCGCTTGTAGGGCTAAGGCTTTGCACTTCATGTAAGAATTCGTACTTATCCCCTGAAAGCTTTGCAGGGGAAGCGGTAAAGGGGCCTTCCAGTTCGCCGAAGCTATGGAGGGCATAGTGATACTGATGGTTTTCCTCTGAGGTTGCTGTATAAAAATCAATCAAAAGACCATCAACGAGGAAAACAGTTCTGGACATATCCACGCCATAAGCAATGCCTTCGATTTCACCACGCATCAAGCTGAGGGATTCTGAAGCATAAAAGTGGGTACAGACACCGTCTCTTTCAAGCTGCGTTTTGCCGTCCACACCGATGACATTGTGCCCTATGGTAGAGCGGTACCAGAAAAGATGGTCAAAATAATAACTGCCGGTTCCAAAGTCTGTAAGCCAACGCTTACCTTTGTAGAAGTAGTTTAGGTTCAAACGGTCTGGGTGGCCGTGGCCGCCGCCGTAATCTCCGTAGTCCAGTCCGACATAGGTTCCGTCGCTTCTTTGTAAAACCCCAAAGCCTGTTCCGTCCAATAGTACGCTTTGGTTTTGCGCTTTATCATTTTGAATAAGCTCCGGCTCCATGTTTAAAAAGCCTCTCCAGTCCATCATGCTGCGGCTTGCTTCTACAGGGGCGAAGATATCCATTATACCGGCTGCACTTGCATATTGTTTATTCTCTGGGGGTTGAGAGTAGGCTTTTTGCAAGACAGCGGAAAATAGAGGGTTTTTATATCGTTTGTAGGCCAGCTCATAAAGACCGGCGTACCAGCGTTGGGTGATGTCGTTTTTGTATCTAGAGTCTTTTCTGGAAGGAAAGGTCAAATCAGGTTGAAGGGAAAGAAGAGGAGCTGTGAACAAATCTTCAATGCTATGGCCATCAAAGGATTGCTCATACAGATTAAGATTGTTTCGTAAGCAAATCTCGGCAATGTTGACAAGGGAGGGAACTGTGGCGAAATGATAATTATCTCCCTCGTACCAAAAGCCATCTGAAAGAACAGAGTTTTTCATATGACTGACAAAGCCGTTGGGGCCATACAGAGCGTAGTCAATAAGCTTTTGATCATTCAATAGGGTGGCAACGGCAATCAAACCGGCATTGTTAAAGGCTTGCCTGTTATTTCTGCCCTCGTCGTAGTCTAGGATGGCTTCAACCGAAACGCTAAAAAACTTCGTCTCAATTTCCTTTTTGTCCTCCTCGGTAAATAGAGGACTTTCGATCACCAGGTCATAACCTCCGGCAAAATAAAGGATGAAAACCGATTCCATATAGGTGGACTGAGCCATTCTGGTGGGGCCCAGCTCGTTGTCGTTGTTAGGGAAGCTTTGGTAAACCTTGCTGTAGTCCATCAAAATCTTATGGAGTAGGGCGGCGTACTTTTCATCTTTTTCAATTTGATAGCAAATGCCTAAAAGCACAGAGGTTTGGGAAAGCCAGTGATGGTATCGGACAACCCAAGCCCGCTTATGGGGCTCGTCAAAGTACCGCATTCCGCATACAGGGCAGTAGGTAGAATAGGGGGTGTAGGGGTCAAATACCAAGGTACTATTGTCCCTTTTGCAGCAGTCATAAAACACGAAGCCGCTCATTTCCGGAACGAACACGCCCTTTTCCAGCATTTCGTCAGCAACCTTTTTCAAGTTAAGGTATGCAGTTTTATACCAGGGGTATTTTTCAAGGTTTTGTTTGATTTCTCGGATTTCTGAAGCTGTGGTAAAAAGCCTTGGGTTCATAAATATCCTTTCCCAGATTATAGCGCGTTGATGCTTCTGGCAGAGACCGCATCATAGACGCTGGTATCCTGGTTTTCCACATCATATTTTTTGAGGGCATCCTTGTTTTTGTATACTTTGTGAACCGCAGTCGCGTATTGCTCAATAAGTGTCTTGCATTCTGTTTCAAAGCGGGGAGCCAGAAGGAAGGTATTCTTTGCCAAGAAGTCGGTAACAGGAAGCTCTACGGGTTCAGACTTAGCCAAAACTTCGCCGGAGCCAAAGGGTACACCCTCCAAGAATAAAGGCGCCTTATGCAGACGGCCATACCCACAAAGTCCAACCTCCATACCTTCTCTGGCCAAAGCCCGAATAAAGGAAATGGCTGAGATTCCGTCCATTTGCTCTGCCTCATAGCGAACAAAGTGATAGGAATATTGCTTTTCAGTGCCTTCATAGCATTTTTGAGGAATGATACATGGTACGTCCTTGATGCAATCCTCCAGGTATTTCGCATTTTCGTTTCTGATGCGGTTTCTCTCGTCCAAAATATCAAGTCCGGCGTCAGCAATAGCAATACCTAAGGGGTGAACCCTATGCTTCAGACCAAGTCCGGTCAAGAAAAATTTGCGATAGTCGGAAGCTTCGGGCAGCTTTTCAAGTCTCTCATAATGTCCAAGAGACATAGCTCGTTCATAGTAAAGGGTATTGTCGGTGGTAATCATACCGCCCTCACCCGCAACCAGAATTTTGCTCCCCTGCAGACTGAAACAGCCGATATCAGAAACAGCACCGATTTTCTTTCCCTTGTATGTACTGCCATGTGCGTGGGACGCATCTTCAATGACAGCTATGCTGTTCTCTTTTGCAATTTTGTTAATAGCATCCATATCGCAGGGTGTTCCCCAAACATGGGTCAAGATGATTGCTTTTGTTTTCTTGGTAATAAGTTTGGCAATCTCCTTGGGATCTATGCAAAAAGTTTCCATATCGACATCGCAGAAGACTGCACTGGCTCCGCAGGCCACAATAGGGCCGGCTGTTGCCCAGTAGGTATAAGAGGGGGTAATGACCTCGTCTCCCGGTGATACGCCTACAGCAAACAACGCCTCTTGAATGGATGAAGTTCCACTGTTTGCACAAAGGCAGTGTTTGGTGCCAATGTAGTTGGCAAATTTAGCTTCGAAGCTCTTGACCGTGGGTGAGGTTGAAATCTGACCCTTTTTCATCAGCTCGATTGCTTTTTCAATCCCTGCATCGGTAATCATGGATTCAAAGCCCACCGTGTTGTAATCAAGTGTTACGGTTTTGTCTCCGCCAAGCAAAGCAAGTTTAGACATAGTACCTCCTGAAATTCAGTTGAGAAATTTCAATTCAAAAATTTCAATTCAAAAATCAATGTCATGCTAGCACACAGAAGAAAATATGTCAATATTTTTTCGAAATGGTGACAATTTATTTGCAATACGTCAAAGTAAGTAATGATTTTCCAGTATTGAAAGAAACGAATGCTTGACATACGAGGGCTGCTCATCATAAACAAGCAGTGACAGGAGTAATTTTCTACCATAATAATGTCAAAATTGCAGACAAAATGAAGTCGACAGTGTTTAAAATGTGCGCTTGTAATTTTTGGTCAAGTCAACAATTGCGAGCATAGTTTAGCTGAATAACGGGAAGGATAGCACCATAGTAGTAAATTATAGAAAGGTGGTGATGCCCATGGTTCATTCAACGAAAGTACCCAATAGATTGATTGATGAGAGTTCCCCTTATCTGTTGCAACACGCGTATAATCCAGTTAACTGGTTCCCGTGGTGTGATGAAGCTTTTGCAAAAGCGAAAGCGGATGATAAACCCATTTTCCTTTCTATTGGGTACTCGTGAATAACGTAATAATACGACTTGTCATTGGTGTCATGTTTGCATAATGACGTTAATTAATAGCGCTTAGCCACATATGTATATTGATAAATCAAGATTCTAAACATATGGAACTTTTTAGTATCTTTTTGTGCAAAAATGCTATTCTTTAAATGAAGATTATGCTATAGTAAATAGTAATAATGAAATGGATAGCCATTTTTCTATTGTTAATATAGTTATCTTAGGGAGGTAATTAAATTGATGAAATTAAAAAGTTGTATTGCACTTATAATATCGATCTTTATCTTATGCTTTACATCAGATTGTGTTTTTGGTATGAAAAAGGAGGGCGTTAGTATAATAACCAAAAACATTAATGGAAAAATTGGTAACTTTTCTTATGAATATAAAATACCGCAAATAAGTGGGTTAGCTGACACTAGTTTTCAGAAAAAGATAAACAACGAATTGTTAGAAGCTGTAGACGTTAATACAAAAGCCAAGCAAGAATTTATTAAGTGGGTTAATGAAAATACATCAAACTCCACTGATAATAACTACGCATATACCAAAGAAACACTTGAATATACAATATATTGTAATAATGATAAATATTTAAGTATTCACTACTCTCTAATGAACCAATCGCCTTGGTTTGGAATTCGCCCTGATATTACAACGTTTGTTTTTAATTATGATTTAAGGAATAAAACAAATCTTTACATAGGAAATTTATTTGTAAATGAATTAGAAGCTAAAGAATACATAAGCAAGAATATACAGGATATTATAGGCAAAGGAGCGATTAATGCTACAAGTCCTGATTTTAATGATTTTTCTAAAATAAGACTTTCAGGAAGCAATGTAACCCCTCTTCTCTTTGATTTTTGTAACTTAACTAGTGACAATCAAATAATTATAAATTTTACAAACGAATATATAGCTGCAAGTTATGGGATGCCATCTTATTCAATTACTTTACCAATGGAATACTATAAAGAGTATCCAACTTATGATAATTCAATTGAAGATATTATAGTAGTTTTAAATGGAAATTCGATAGATATGGTTAATAAACCGTTTGTGGAGAACGGCTCTGTTATGATACCCGTAAGTGATTTAGTAAAAGCTTTTGGTTCAAATGTATATTGGGATGGCGAAAGTAGATGCATAGTGTTCCAAATGGGCTTGGAAACAATTGTATTCCGAATTGATAATAACAAAGTTTTCAAAAGGAATAAAGGTCTTATGGAAACTTCATCAAAAATTGTAGAAGATATAGCATATGTACCTTTGCTGTTTTTTAAAGAAGCTTTTGGAGCAGCAATAAGTTGGAATTCCGCTTTAAAACAAGCTTCAATATCTATTGAGCCGATAACAGATAAGAAAATATTAGATGAGTTTTACTTTTTTGGAATGGGAAAGTTCAATTACTATGGTTCATTTATAGCAAATCATGGTGATTTAAATTATGCATTTATAAAAGTAATGTCAGAGATTAGTGATTTTGGTCAGCGTATTATTTCTGGAATTATTAAGAAATTTGACAAAATAGCTTTTGGTAATGCTTCTAAGTATATTGGTATGTTAGACGAGTATCAGAGTCAAGTCATCGAAGAAAACATTTTATTAATTTTGTCAAATATCGATGATAATGGAGAATCGCTTAAATTATTAAGTAAAAACAAAATATTTGATGAAGCCGTAAAAGTGTCAAACACCTTATCTGAAGCTATTAGCTATATGACTGAAAATACAGCGCGTATGACTACTAAAGAAATAAATAATTATAAACTTTTTAAAGATGCACTTGATAAGATTGATTTTATTGGTACATGGGGTGGGTTAGCAGTTGAAGTTTTTAGTGATTGCTACAAAAACCATATAGATAAAATGGATTATTTAGATGTCATAGAGAAAGCAACTCCAGAAAGTGATAAGGTAGTACGTTATGCTATTGATAATCTAAAACTTAAATTTTCAAATAAAATTATTTCATCGTACTCTAATTTTTTAGAGGTTGCTTCTTCTGAAATTATTTCTAAGGGATTCAAAAATGCTGTTTCACTCTTTTCTAAAAAAAATATAGGCCCTGCATATTCATTAAGTACAATAGCTATTGAGTATACCTATAAGTTTACTGGTGGTAAGGAATACGCAGACAATATTGAACAAGCAACAGCACTTATGGCTACGATTCAAAATCTAATGATTTATTATGAAAATATTAAACAAAAGGTTATTGATAATAGCGGAAACATTACCACTGATAAAGAATTATGGAATGAATTTGTTTATTCCTTTAAGCTATGTAAAGCTGGTATAATAGAATCATATAAATGTATGTTAAATATAACAAAAGACCCATTAGAAAAACAATATCTCAAATACCAAATTCATGTAATAAATAGCATTAATATTAGCAAAGATATACCAGCTAACAAAGATGATATTTTTAGTTTAAATAAAGATTAGGCACCTAAGAGACTCTTTGTCGAATGTATAAAAAACCATTGGATTTTTGACTTTTTAACTTGCAAAATATAGCTAATTTGATAGAATGTATGATATTAACAGATTCAATGGACTTGCTATTAAGTTGAAAATTAGCCTTGCTCGATGTAATTAACTATCGTATCAAATGAGAAGGAGAAAATAATAATGATACCTACCTATGAAAGCTTACGTATAATGGACTTAACACCTGTTGAAGAATACGACGGCATATATTTTAAGCGTGATGATAAGTATATGCCATTTGACGATGTTCCCCTATCTGGTGGAAAGGTACGCCAAGCGTGTTCTCTCGTTATTGATAATTATGAGCATATAAAAAATGAATGCGAAGGGCTTATAGCTACTCCAACTTCTATGAGCTCTCCACAGGGCGTTATTATTGCTCGTGTGGCAAAAGAATTTGGATTCCATTCTCTTGTCTTATATGGTGGTTCAAATAAAAAGTCGATTTTAAAAAACAACCTCGCTATATGCACAGCTTATCTTGGAGCTAAGTTAAACTTCAATACCAAAAGTGGTTATGATAAAAATATTCAGGCAAATCTAAAGAAACGAATGGAAGGCGGACTAAAATGCTTTAATGTAAAATTTGGTATAAACCTTACAAAAAACCCTAACTCTATCATTAAAGCCATAGGTCATCAGGTACAGAATATCCCTGATAATTTGGACATGCTTGTTATACCTTGCGGTTCTGCTATAACTGCTTGTGGTATTTTGTGGGGATTGCAGGAGTACAACAAAAAACCTAAAAAGATATATCTTATTCAAATTAGTGGGTATTCAAGAGTTAAAGAAATAGAGGATGCGGAACAGGCACTAAATATAAAGTTTCCATCATTCGATTTCATAATAGACAAAACTTATAAATACAATAAACGTGTTCGGCTTGCATTTGGTGGTGGATACATGGACCCCATTTACGAAAGCAAAGCTTATGATTACATGCTTAAACATCTGGAATATAAAGGTAAAAAGGTGCTGTTTTGGATAATTGGAGATAGCCAACCTGTACGTGATTATTCAAAAGTATTATCATATAAAGCAATTGCAGAAAGAACGAAAAAAACAGCAATTACGTACCCTGTATCACAGAATGAAAATACTGGTATAGTTGATGATACTGTGGAAACGAATAGAGCATTAGGTTCAGAACCAGTTAGTCTAACCGAGTCTAATGAAGGAACAATTAACTTGCCTTTGGTTAATGACATAAAGCCGTATATTTTTTCCGTTCAAGAAATAGAAGACATATGTAAAAATGTGTTAGAGACAATAGAGATGTTACCTAATTTAAAAGACCAAACGAGAGTAGAGAAAGGTAAGGGCGAGCGCTGTATCACTTTACATAAATTAGTTAACCAAAAAAAAGGTGTTAAATGGGCTCAACTAAACATACTTAATAAAGAATGCACAGACTGTGAGCTAGTGTTATTTAGAAATGGAAAGAAAAGCTATATTTATACCAAAGGCTCAATGAATGAGTGTCTTGAAAGTGCGAATGCTGTAAGCTATGTTATTTAGCTCTATGTATTGATTACATTTATAATTTAGCCAAAAGCCTCAAAGCATACGAGGCTTTTTTTATGCTTGTTATTGCACAAAACAAAATATTTTACTTAATTAATAACAGCAGGGAGATGATTAAAAATGGCATACTATTATTATAACAAGCATGACCACCCCCAAAAGCCTTATGTAACAGTTCCTACAAACGTTTTTGATAAGATATATGAAGCAAAGCAAAATATTGATAACGGGATATATGAATGTCAATTGAAGTTAAAGACAACTGGACTTGATGTTGTGGGGTCATTTACTTTATATTTTGTTTTCTTGTTACGCATGGACTGGAATCGCTCTGTAGAAATCCAAATGAAACGACTTATAGATAGATACTTCGGTAAGGTACGAAGTGAAACGTATGCGGCAGTTAACAGGTATTTACGTATATTAGAAATAGCAGAGCTAATTACTTATAATGGTGATTATTATACTGGTTCTGATATAATCTGTGCTAATGTAACGGCAGTAAAAAATAATTTTTGCCTTATTGCTTGTGTAAATGAGAATTTAATAAAGCATTATGTATCAGAAAAATCAAATGCTCCCTTTGCCCTTCATTGTTTATTGAACATAAAAAGAATAGGAAAAAAAGATAAATGGGAACCCATAGAAATAAAACAAGATAGGCTCGCCGAATGCTTAGATGTTAGCAAAGAGACCATTAGGGATTGCGTTGATTTATTGCTTGCAGAAGGATTTTTAAATAAAACCCTACCGCAGCATTACACTACAAGAGACGGCGAAGCGAGAACACATTGTCTTATGTATTATGTGACGGATTATGATAATCCTTTTGATAACTCAAAAATTATCAGCATAAGAGAACGTCAAAAAGAGAAACGTAAGAACCGAAAAGATAGCGAATCAGACCTCAAAGAACTGCTACAGGACTTAACACAAACGCCAATACTTCTAATTGGTGAATACTTGAAGGCATTAGATGGTTTATGCCAAAAAGACCTTAATATCTATAAAAGGTTTTGTAATTGGAATGTCATTGAAACATTGTCAGAAGCAGAAGAACTTCAAAAACGCTATCATCATTTAGAATTGGACAACGATATGTTTTTAACGATTGAATTATCCAGCCACAGTAGATATTTTGGGGATTGTTTTCTAAAGTTTATCGAGGATAACAGCCAGTTACCCATTGTCATACTTTCAGATAAGGACGATTTTTCAGCCCCATTTCTTTCTCGAATGAGGTATTGCCTAAAGAAATCTCCGATAAAGATTCGTGAGGTTAGATTTGAACCTATACACAAGGGGTATGAAGGTTATGAAAAAAAGACTAAATATTATAGCTTTAACAGTATGATAGACCATGCTTTTAATAATTGCCCCGAATTATTACAAACAACCGCTACAAACCAAAACGGAAGCACAACACTTTATCATTTGGATAATTTGATTAGCAAACTTACAGGGGGTAAATCGTATAGCAATATTTTGAATTCTTCCCCCGACCCTACCGCTGATGTAACAGCTGAAATAAAATATCTGTCGCTGTCATTGAGGCGTTCCGACTTAGTAAGATTAAATTTTAATGAGTGTGAAGCAGTAATCCAAAATAATATCAAGGAGGATTAGCTTTGATAGAGAATAGATTAGTCGGGCTTTATGTAAATATCGGCGACAAAGAACATGCAAATGCACTTGGTTTGGTACAATTTTTTTACCCGGACTATAAAGTAATGCAACAAGGAGATATTTATCCTAATTCCGCGAAACTCATTCATGTTGAGGGGATAAGTGATAAAAACGCATTAAATTGGCTTATAAATAGCGATAGAAAGGTGATATACGCTACAAAAACTCACAAATTTGATTTTGACTTTTCGGATAATTTAGAAGTATTAAAGTTTGTTTATGCCAAATGGGACATAGAAGCTGAATATCTTTATTCGGAAGATGAATTAGAAAATATAAGGAGAATGGAACTATTTGACTTTTACAACTTCATAAAGCCACGATGGATTTCTAAGGACATCTGCCTTTGTGATGATTTAACTAATAAAGTTAAAATTCATTCGGTTATCGGACAAGATTTCAATGAAATACTTCGCTTTTGTGACTACATAACGAGTGAAAATGCTAATCGACTGGAAATGGAATTTGTACAGTTTATCGAAACAGCAAGAATTAAAAACATCAAAAAAAGCAAGGCGTATTCAAGGTATTATGCACTATTTAGACGTTTTAACAACGAATTCGATAATGACTATATTGCTTTGGCTTTAGCAAAGTATCGAGAAATGACAAATAATAAGCGGTTTAAACTAATTTGGTTACTATCTCAATTTAGCTATAAAAATTCGGAGGGTGTCTAATGAGTCAATTAACAAATGAATTAAGACCTACAACATGGGACAGCGTAATCGGACAAGACGAGAACATTGAACTACTTCAATGTATCATTAAAAACCCTAACGAAGCTCCAAAGGTTTTGATTTTTGAGGGTGAAATGGGTACGGGAAAAACAAGCTGTGCTCGTATATTTGCACGTGAAATAAACGGTATATCTGTACAGGAGTTCGAGAAGGAAACAAACAGTTGTCATTTTGAAGAATACGATTCGTCTCAATTACCTGTTGACGAATGCACATTAAGCAATATGTTTAAAAATGTATTTTGGAGCGATGGGAAATGGAAGGTAATATTACTTGATGAATTTCAAGCATTGTCTTCTCACAAGCAAACAAGCTTATTAAAGCCTCTTGAACAATTAGGCGAAATGGTGTTTGTTATTCTTACCACTACTGACATTGGAAAAATACAAAAACCACTTCGTTCAAGGGCATTGGAAATAAGATTTGGTGCTGTACCTTATGAGGACATACTCGCTCACTTAGATTATTTGGAACAAAGGTACAAAAAGCCTATATCAGTAGAAGCCAAGCAACACATAGCACATCGAGCCCACGGACATATGAGAAATGCACATATGCTTGTTAATAAATATTTCATTCAGGGCGACGAATCATTTATGCGAAACGCATTTACTACTATGGACTGTTTATGTAGTTTTTTTATCTCCGCACTTGAAAAAAGTTCACATAATATAGAGAAATACCTTAATACTCTTGTTGATAAGCCATTGACTGAATTGCGTGAGGATTTTGATGAGTTTATAATCAAGTGTGCCCAAGAAACTATAGGAATACCGTCTAATAATGATAACATAGCACGTGTAGCGAAAGCATACGGTAATAACTTTAATGTAGTAGTTAACATTTACTTTCAAAAGTGGGTTAGCTCAATGTTTAATTCGGACATAATTTTTCATTTATCCATGATGAACTTCTATAAAATCATAAAGGATTCCCCAAAGCAGTAAGCAGTGATTATTGTGCCATATGAAAGGCCGAAGCTTTACTTAAAAAAGTTATTATACCACAAAAACGAGACTTGACCTCAAAATAATACTGTGTTACTTTGTGTATGTCTTATACATATAGACTAAAAATCGAGCGACATAAAAGAACTCACCAAGCCTTGTCTAAGCACAAGCCCTCCACCCCGTGTATGCGCATGACTGCGGGAAGTCGCTTTGGAGTGGGCTCCTCTCCGTGCATCATGCATTGAGTAATACCTTGAACCGAGTTCATTGAATCAAGAAAATGTTCCGAGTCAGGGAGTGCCGGAATAGGAAAATACCAAAAACCGCTAATTCTATTATTTCTCTCTCACACACACTCACATTTACTAACACAAATTACTGCATACTTATAATTACTAATAATAACCAACTCATTAATACCACTTGCTATGCTCTTACTAAATTACTTACTCACTTACTCTCACTTACTCACTCTTACTCAGGGTTATATCATAATAGGGGGAATAGTAGACTTCCCACCTGATAACCCTAAGTAAGAGTGTAGGTTACAACACGCATACACGTTACCATTGTCCAGAGAACACCGGATGACAACACCTTTCAAACTTTGCTATAAACTATACTATATACATTACGTTTTATGTAGTTTTTGTATCTATCTGATTTAGTATCGCTATTCTATTCATTGACTCGTCAGCAACGTTTTTTATGTTGTTTCAATTATAGCAAAAGGAGGATTAAACAGTGATATATAGTGCGGCGTTGTTTAGAAGAAATGAAGCTAAAACCACCACCCTAACAATAAGATTAACTCCACATCAAAAAGACTGCATTTATGAGTTAGCAAATCAAAAAAAGCTAAAGGCATCAAGATTCATACTTGACCTCGTCGGTTTAGAATATGAACGTGAAAGCAAGCTTTGCAATAATGATGTGCGAAAGAAGCCTGAAAACAAATTCACAAATGTTTGTTTGGATGATGATTGTTAACATTATTCATTATCACCTTATTCGTGCCTAAAATGTGGCTGTAAGATAATGACGGATATGACCGTATTTTTTTAGCTAAATGTGTATTAAATGCTACTAATATGTTCTAATGGCTTTAAAATCTAAAAAGGTTACTCTATTCCGTTTGTTAACAATTTGATTCTGCCGCAAATTACCGGGCTTACAGGCAAGAATATTTACGGTGTGAACAAAAACAGCAGGGGCTTTATTAATGATATAAAGGCACCCTGCTTATTTTTTGTCTATTAGCTCTCGTTTTAATTCTTACCCCAAAATTCTTGAATAACGGGATTTACAATTTCTACAGCCTCTTTGAATCTGCTGTTATAGGAAGCGATTAATATTTTTACAATCTCATCGTAGTCCTCTAAATTCTCCCTTGTCAAATCTATACTTTCTGATAAAAGCCTTGTGCTAGTAGTAGATTTTGTAGACTTTGAATTTTTGACAGGTTTGTTAGCACCTGTAAAAGCTTCGACGATTTTTTGAACAAACAGCGTTCTATTTTCATTTTCCGGAAATTTCCCAATATTCAAACTCAATATGACTTTACCCTTTTCATATTCTGAAAAAATAAAAGAGAAAAACATGAGGTATTTATCAGAGGTATATAAGTTGGTGTCAGGCACCAAACCCTTCCAAATTTGCGGTATGAAATTATAGTAAGTGTTTATTGTCCCCTTGTTATATGAATCATCTCCATGGACAAAGGTAGTTTCCGTAGCGCAATGGAACTCTTTCATTCTATCAAGTGGAATTGTTGGCTTTCCATATGTAATAATTAATTCTATTGCTTCCCTATGCTCTTTATAGAGACTGCGACATAAAGTAGATAATGTCTCACTTGTCATTTCTTTGTCCTCCAAAATCGAAAGGTATTGGTTTATAAAATCAAGAACTTTAGAATTGATATAATCTTTCCGGATTTCTATAACTGATTTAATAATATCGTGTATTTGCTTGTGTGTAAAAACAAGATATTCATCGCTTCCTATAGGGGCTACGCCGTCAACGGTTAACAAAATAAACAGTTTCCTGTAATCCTCATACTTATTCTGAATTATTTTAAGGTATTTCACGAGTTGGGTGCTAGATTCCGTCGCATTATATTTGTTTTCAACAACTAATACAGTTTTCTTTGAGTGTGAAACGGCAAGGATATCAATATTTTTCCATTCCCTTAATATCTCTATATCTGAGTAATCAGAAGTTAAGACATCGCTTATTTGCAAAGAGTTATTGCTCATTGCGAACAAATCTATGTTTTCCTTTAAGACCTCACAGACAATTTTTTTAAATATAGTATCTCCTAAGCCGTGGTGAGCCTTTGGATTCAAGAGCCATGCTAAAACATTGGAATGCCTTATCTCATATTCATGTACCCCTAAAATTTTCAAAGGGTTAAATTCGTTTATAGCACTCAATAATGTGTCAAACTTTTCATTATTAACACAAAAATCTAAAATTTTATTAATATTATCCATAAAGCCCCCCATTTCAATATTTTTGCAGTCATTCCCTCTTGGCATTAATCTTTCTCATGTTTCGGGTTCTAAAGCATACTACCGCCTGTGATTCTTCATACTATCAATTAATAGTGATTTCATTTTCATATTGCCTTAATGCATCGCATAATAAATTTTTAACTTTATCCCTGATATGCTCCGGTGAAACAACTTTTATTTTTTCACCAAATTGCATAAGCCATTGATATAATCCGTCATTATTAGCTACTCTTAAATGAGCCTCAAAGCAATTGTTTTCAACCTTTCTCAACCTTGATTCACGTCCAAATCTGCTTAACACTTCTGTTCTAAGGCTGTTATGGCACAATGCAGTTATGTCCTCGACCTTACCTGTATACATATGAATATTAGAACGTATGTATTTACACAAGTCAAAGTTTCCCTGCAACTCAGTTACTTCCGTTCTTTTCTTACGAGCATTATCAGATATACTTACTTCTGTCATCATAGCAATTTTAAAGTGGGTTATATTGTTATGACTGTCAGGGTTGGCAAGTAAATAGTATTCCTCGTTGCTCCATACCAAATAAAATGGGCTGACAGTATATATATGACCGCCACGCCGTAATTGCTTGTTTCCGTTGAAATCATACTCAAAATACTTGAAATTTAGTTTTCTGTTCCCTTTAATTGCTTCAATGACTTTATCAATGGCATATTTGGCGGCCAAGTTGTCAGTTTTGACCGTACCATCAATATAAAGCATATCATTGAGTATTTTTTCCAAGCTTGGAGTAGCTATACGTTTAATCTTTTTGATTATGTTGGCGCTATCCTTTTTTGTTATAAACTTTGCACTACTTATGGCACTTTGAATAACCATAAGCTCATAATCTTCAAACTCACGGTCTGCCATATAGTAACCATCATATTTTCCTGCCGATAAAATAGTATACCCACTGTCGTTCAGTACTTGTAAGTCCCTACTTACAGACTTACGTTCCGCTTCTATTCCGTAAAGGTTTAACTTATCAATTACTTCCGAAATAGTAAGTGGGTGTTGCTCGTCGGTATGTTTCATAATATCCAAAACATATAGAAGTTTAGATTTACTACTCACTTAAACCACCGTCCCCTATTATAATATTTCTATTGTACCAAAAATGGGATAATGGATTCTATATAATATTATTGCACCAAAGAAATGATATGTCAAGAAAATTGTCTTATAGGCAATCTAACTTACAAAAAAATATGGACGATATTTAACCGTCCACAAATTAAGGGTATAGCTCCTCAATATTATTTGATAATACCCTAAGTATATCTAAAAGGTACTTGGATTGAGCTTGAGTTTTATTCTTGAGTATTTCCATAAGCTCTGTCTGTACTTTATCATTAGCTTGCCTTGTGCTTGAATCAAGCATAAGGTAGTCAAGGCTTAAGTTGTAGAAGTTGGCTATTTTCATAAGAGTTTCTATGCTTGTTACTCTATTACCAGCCTCTATTCGTGAGTAGTAGGATTCGGATAAGTCCAGCCGTTCAGACACTTTTTCTTGTGTCATGCCAAGTTGGTTTCGTTTTTGTTTTATTTTTTCACCTAAAGCTTTATAGTTTACAAGAAATTTTTCGCTCATAATACCAATCCTTTCCTAATAGGTAAAAGGATACAGGCATTTAAGGAAAATATTAATGTCCGTATAGGCTATCATATTGCCATATAGACATTTTAAATAACAGGCCGTATAATCTATAAACTATAATTGAGTTTATTAAAAGGAGGCAATGGTATGTTTGATTTATCAGATATTCAGCAAAATGTTATGTACTCTGCACAAGAAAACCTCGGTGCTATATTCCATACTTACGAATTGCAAGTATCACAAGATGTTGTTGAAGCAATACAAGGAGTTATTACAGGGCTATTTACACCCAATTACCCAAAAGCCAGAGCAATTAAAAAAACCCCTGACGATTTTGGAAATTATGATAATGAACGCGGTATTTTTAATGTCATACCCTCTACAATCCAAAGCCGACGTATAACAGATACATTGGTTGTTTATTGTTTGGGAAACGATAACCTGCAAAATAGGCTTATTGATACTATAATTTCAGTTGGTAAGTATCGGTTTAAGAATGTTATTTTTGTTACCTCGAAGTGGGACGTTTCAGCTCTATCAGGCAACAATGTTAAAAGGCTACAAGATTTATTCGAGTTCAAACAAAAGGGTACTATGTTTTGCTTCATACTGGTATCAATAGGCGGTATTAGCGGTATACCTGTGGTTTAACCTTAACAAGCATAACATTGAAAGTAATGAGGTGGTCTTAATTCCAATATTATCGTTAGTTGCATTAATGTTATTTATAATGAATCCTAAAGCGTTTTTAAAGGTAGCATTTGCTTTGTTTGCCTCTTTATTTATACTTATTACGACTTCTAATATAGGTACTTCTATCTTTGCGCTTATCGCTTTGGCTTTTCCATGGAAACAAATAAATAAATGGCTCAACCGGCATTAGTACCCTATTACTGTTTCATATTAATGAGGTACTAATTTTATTTTATACGGTATGTTTTATGTATTTTTATTAAGAGGTATACTGAAAGGAGTAGCCATGTATAACAAAGCCTTACAACTTGCAAAAGAAGCTCATAAAAACCAATTTGATAAAGCCGGAAAACCATATTTAGAGCATTTGCTAACCGTGGCAAATGGTCTTAGTAACGACACCGAAAAGGTTGTGGCCTTATTACACGACATTGTTGAGGACACAGAATATACACTCAATGATTTGAGATTGAAAGGGTTTCCCGAAGATGTAGTTATGGCGGTTGACAGCATAACTAAGCGTAACGGTGAAAGCTATGACAACTATTTACACCGAGTATCCCAAAACCCTATTGCTACTCACGTTAAGTTGGTAGACTTAGCTCACAATATGGATTTAGAGCGGTTGAGTATCATAACCGAAAAGGATAAAAAACGTGCTGAAAAGTATAAATATGCAATAGAATTTTTAAGAAATCAAGAATAAGTGGGTGTATGCAATGAACAAAGTAATATACTTTCAATTATTAAGAGAAGTAGAAAGGAAGTGGTTACAATGGCGTATGATTGCGGGGTAGACTTAATCAAGGACATATACACAGACGGCCTAACTAGTGATGTAATTGATAGAAATAAAGACAGTTTTTCTGGTGTTAGCCTGGTGATACATAAAGAAGGAAAATTCATACAGGCAAATGAAGCTGTTATATGTTTCGAGGAAAGCAAGAATAGTATAACTGGTGTTGTATTTACCACAACTAACCCTTTCCCTACTGATGAATCGTTAGAATTACTATGTCGTATAAAGAATTTGTTTTATTCAGCAAGTGTTTTTGAAACAAACAGAAAAATACAACTAGACGGCATTTTAGACAATTCAAGACAAAAACGAATCTTTAAAAGTGTATTTCCTAAAGTCTGTATATTTTATATTTATAGGGGAGAAGTATTAATTGATTGGCCTACTATTGAGGATGTAGCAGTTGATAGTAGTTCTAATAGCGATTTAAAAATTAATGCAAATGCTGAACGCTTGCATACTGTCTTTTGGGGTAAGTATATGATTAATCAATATCCAGAATTAGTAGGTAAAAGCTACTTGTCCGTTCCTCGTGGGAGGGTCATATTTGACAATAAGGTTTTCAAAATATTCCTTGATAAAGAGTATTTTGATAATGTTGAAATAAGAAAATATATTGAAAAAGAATGTCAGCTTAGTCGAAGTGTAAGCTGTGGATACAGTATTGAATATATTAAAAGTCCCCATTATGACTACACTAAGTATAAATAAAAGCAAATGCTAATAAATATGGGACTTGGTTTAGAACAGAACATAGCAGTGTAAAAAACGGTAGTTTTTAGGGCTTATAAATTTTATGCGCCTACTCTACGAAACCAATAGAGAACCTATGTAAAATCTTTTGTAAAAATCATATTGTGCAAAACGCCTATTTATTGTATAATATACATACATCAAATGTACATATCATACAAATTGGAGGTAGCGAGTATGAAATTTGGTTATGCAAGAGTAAGTACGGATGGGCAGTGTTTAGACAGGCAAATCGACGCACTAAAAACGAAAGGGGTTGAAGAAAAAAATATTTTTAAAGAAAAGTATACTGGGACAAAGTCAAATCGCCCTGAACTGGAAAAATTAAAGATAGCTACTCGTGAGGGTGATGAGATTGTAATTGAATCTTTAAGTCGTCTTGGACGAAGTGCAAAGGATTTAAGGACACTTATTGAAGAATTTGACAGTAAGGGAATCAAAATAATTTCATTAAAAGAAAGTATAGACATAAGCACACCCACTGGAAAAATGTTATTCACAGTTTTGTCAGCAATTTGCGAGTTTGAGCGTGACTTAACTGTTCAAAGGACTAAAGAGGGTCTTGAAGCGGCAAGAGCAAGGGGACGGAGCGGTGGACGACCTCGAAAAGACCCTAAATTAATCCAAAAAGCGTTAAAGCTGTATGACGCAAAAACACATTCAACCAAAGAGATTGCAGAAATAACAGGAATAAGCGTTAAAACTTTATTCAATGCGATTAATGCACGGAAAAAAGAACATTTACAAAAATAATTTAAATTCAATTACGGGGAGGAATGAAAATATGTCAGACGAGAATCAAGTAAAAAATTGTTATCTTGGTATCAATGGTCAAAAGCATGGCCCATTATCCGAGCAGGACATACAAACTCAATTTATTCAAGGGAAAATTACAGGCGAAACTATGTTTATTCGGACGGGTATGAAAGAATGGATACCCTTATCGAAATCTGGGGTTATTGCCTCCGACAGCATGGTGACAAAAGATTTAGACCCCGATGTGCCACCGTTGCCCCAGACTTTAGTACCTG
>CAZSXS010000019.1:0-45889 GCA_964611385.1 uncultured Defluviitaleaceae bacterium | reverse complement strand
TGCATTAATTCCACTGAAATCAGCACCTTTCGTATAAACTACTGACATTTAGTGTATCACAAACGTATAGCATGTCAAGACCTTGCCAATTCATCCCGCCGCCTATAGAGGCGGGGGACTTCTTGGCAACTTAGGTTAAAATAGAAGCGGGTTTCGCAGCCGCATGGAAAAACAAAAGGAGGCTATCCAAATGCATATGAATAGTTTAGCACATAGTAAATGGAATTGCAAATATCATATTGTATTTGCTCCCAAATACCGTAGGCAAGTAATATATGGAAAAAATAAAAGCGGATATAGGAAAGATTCTAAGGAAATTGTGTGAATACAAAGAAGTAGAAATAATAGAGGCAAATGCATGTAAAGACCATATTCATATGCTGGTATCAATACCACCGAAAATAAGTGTGGCGAATTTTGTAGGATATCTAAAAGGGAAAAGCTCGCTAATGATATTCGACAGGCATGCAAATCTAAAATACAAGTACGGAAATAGACATTTTTGGTGTAGGGGCTACTATGTGGATACAGTAGGAAGAAATAAAAAGGCAATAGAAGAGTACATAAAAAATCAACTACAGGAAGATATAGCGGCAGACCAAATAAGCCTAAAAGAGTATATGAACCCGTTTACGGGTGGTAGGGCATATCCGCTGCTTTAGTAGCGACTTGAAAACGTGTGCGGCTGGTGAAACTATTCAAAGAGCCTTGAGGCTCCGTCTAGTACCACGCCCTTATA
The DNA here is from genome assembly GCA_964611385.1 of uncultured Defluviitaleaceae bacterium. GTDB lineage: Bacteria > Bacillota > Clostridia > Lachnospirales > CAYPQA01 > CAZSXS01. The sequence goes on along the minus strand of CAZSXS010000019.1, from coordinate 45,150 downwards.
GGGCTAATGCAAACCACCAGCTAAGCTGGTGGTCATGATTTGTGATTTGTGAATAGGAGGTGCACACATATACCGAACTTACAAGCATGGTCGATTGCTAAGCAATGGGGATTTGCATACGTTGAGCTATGCAAGGAGCCATTTGCCGTAATGACCTTTCGACAGCTTGGAGTTTTCGATAATTGATAAGCCGTTCTCAAAACAAATCTGGTCAGAAATGCACGATAAAAAAATGATGAAAAGTTTATGCCTTCAATCTATCCATAGCACGGCGTACATTTTCTCTGTCACCGAAAGCAGTTAATCGGAAGAAGCCCTCACCATTTGCTCCAAAACCTACACCCGGTGTGCCTACAATATTGTATTTAGTCAAAAGCTCATCAAAGTATTCCCAAGATGAAAAGCCACTCGGACATTTAAGCCAAATATAGGGTGAATTTTCTCCCCCTGTAAATCCAATACCCATTGATGATAAAGTATCAGCAATAATACGGGCATTTTGCAAATAATAGTCAATATTTTCTTCAATCTGCTTATAGCCATCATCAGAAAACACCGCTTCCGCACCACGTTGGATAATGTACGGAACACCATTAAACTTTGTAGTCTGCCGTCTGAGCCATAGTTTATTTAATGAGGTGTCATTACGAATAAGCTCATTCGGAACAACAGTATAGCCGCAGCGTGTTCCTGTGAATCCTGCTGTTTTTGAAAGAGAACAAAACTCAATAGCACACTGCTTTGCACCATCTATTTGATAAATGCTTGTGGGCAAGCTGTTATCTGTGACAAAAATCTCATACGCACTGTCAAATAAAATGATCGCATTATTTGTCAGTGCATATTCCACCCATAACTCAAGTTGTTTTTTATTATAAACTGCTCCTGTAGGGTTATTGGGAGAACAAAGATAGATAATATCTGCCCCCACATTTTTATCAGGTAAGGGTAAAAAGGCATTTTCGGGAATACCATTTGCATAGATGATTTTTCGCCCTGCCATTATGTTTGTATCCACATATACAGGGTAAACAGGGTCGGGAATGAGAACAATATTATCTTCATCGAATATATCAAGAATATTGCCGAGGTCACTTTTTGCACCATCACTAATAAATACTTCATTTTCGGAAAGCGCTACACCCTTTTTGGCATAATAAGTGCACACCGCTTGTCTTAAAAAGCCATAACCTTGTTCCTCGCCATAACCACGGAATGTTTCTTTACTGCCCATTTCCAAAACAGCATTTTGCATAGCCGATATTACCGCCGGAACAAGCGGAAGGGTTACATCTCCTATCCCTAACCGAATAATCTCTTTGCTTGGATTTTTCGTTTTGTATTCGGTAACCTTTTTTGCTATTAAAGAAAAAAGATAACTGTCTTTAAGATTAAGATAATTTTGATTTATTTTCATATTGTACCTCCGTACTCCTATTATTTATTCTTATCAAGTGCGGCTTTCAAAAGTCCTACAAACAATGGGTGTGGTTTATTTGGACGGCTCTTAAACTCAGGGTGGAATTGAACGCCTATAAAAAATCGTTTATCTGTAAGCTCTACGGCTTCCACCAAGCTGTCATCAGGTGATACACCGGAGGTAACAAGACCGTTTTTGGTCAGCAAATCATGGTATTGGTTGTTAAACTCGTATCTGTGCCGATGCCGTTCAGATATTACAGACGCATTATATAATGCAGATAACATTGTGTTTTGCTTCAACTTACATGGATACACTCCAAGACGCATTGTGCCGCCTTTTTCCGTTATGTGTGCTTGCTGTTCCATTATATCAATTACACGATAAGGTGAATGTTCCGCGAATTCACCCGAATGTGCATTTTCAAGACCGCAAACATTTCGAGCATATTCAATGACAGCAATTTGCATACCAAGACAAATCCCCAAAAACGGTATATTGTTTTCCCGAACATAGCGGCAAGCGGTAATTTTACCCTCTATACCACGGTCGCCAAAGCCGCCTGGTATAATAATGCCGTCTATGCCGTCAAGCAATGTGCTTATATTTTCCACTGTGACATCCTCGCTATCTATCCATTGGATTTTAACAACCGCTCCTGTGCTAAATCCTGCGTGGTTAAGACTTTCGATAATCGACAAATAAGCATCGTGGAGTTTTACATACTTACCTATAATGGCGATATTTAATGCCGATTTTCGCTGCCCGATTTTTGATAGTAGATCTTGCCATTCCGTCAAATCACAGTCGTTAGTTTCAAGTGACAATTCACGGCATACCACCTTATCAAGGCCGTTTTCATGTAGCATTATAGGAGCTTCATAAAGGCAAGGCAGTGTAAGGTTTTCTATAACGCAATCGGGCTTTACATTGCAAAACAAGGATATTTTATCTTTAATTCCAACACTGAGCGGCTCATCAGCCCTTGCAATGATGATGTTTGGTGAAATACCCATTGCCCTAAGTTCTTTTACAGAATGTTGTGTAGGCTTTGATTTATGCTCGCCCGAGCCTTTCAAAAAGGGAACAAGGGTAACGTGAATAAACAGACAATTCCTCATTCCAACTTCAAGGCTTATTTGCCTGATTGCTTCTAAAAACGGCTGACTTTCAATATCTCCGGTAGTGCCGCCAATTTCGGTAATCAATACATCAGCACCGCTTGTTTTTGCACCGCTGTAAATGAAATCTTTTATCTCGTTTGTTATATGGGGAATTACTTGCACCGTTTCGCCCAAATAACCACCTGTACGTTCACGATTAAGCACATTGTAATATACCTTACCTGATGTGAGATTAGACAGTTTGGTTAAGTTTTCATCAATAAAACGCTCATAATGACCGAGGTCGAGGTCTGTTTCTGCTCCGTCATCGGTTACAAAAACTTCGCCGTGTTGAAACGGACTCATTGTACCCGGGTCCACGTTCATATATGGGTCGAGTTTTTGAGCGGCTACTTTTAAGCCCCTTTGTTTTAAGAGCCGCCCAAGACTTGCGGCGGTAATACCCTTGCCAAGCCCTGAAACAACACCGCCTGTTACAAATATATACTTTGTCATTTATCGTTTCCTTTCGTACTTTTATTTGGAAAATCCAGCTAATTATTTCAGGGTCGCATTGGGGGAGCATTATTAAGCACCAAAACGAGCTCTCTTATATTTCCACCGCTCCATCAAAGACTTTTTTACATTCCCCTGTCATATACACAGCATCATCTGTATAACGAATGATAAGCTCGCCGCCTTTAAGTCCCACCTTAATATCAGCATTTTTATCACAATAACCGTTTAGCACCGCCGCAACTGCTGAAGCACAAGCCCCTGTGCCACAAGCAAGGGTTTCGCCGCTACCACGTTCCCATACTCTCATTTTTAAGTGGTTTTTGCCAACAACCTTGACAAACTCTGTGTTTACTCTTTCGGGGAAAATCGGGTTATTTTCAAAAGACGGTCCTATTTCGGCAAGGTCGAGGTTATCAATATCATCACAAAATACAACAGCATGGGGATTGCCCATAGATACGCAGGTTATGGCATATTCCTTTCCGTTAATACTTACCTCTCTGTTAATAATAGTATCGCCTTGTAATAGAACAGGGATTTTGTCAGGCACAAGCTCTGCTTTTCCCATATTCACTTTTACAGAGGATACAGTGCCATTTTGGGTGGATAGTTGTAACTCTTTTATACCGGATAAGGTTTCTATTGTCAGTTTCGTTTTCTTTACTAAACCGTTGTCGTAAAGATATTTGGCGATACAACGAATCGCATTTCCGCACATTTTCCCCTCGCTTCCGTCAAGATTGAACATTCTCATTCTTGCATCAGCCACATTGGAGGGCAGTATCAGAACAATTCCGTCACCGCCCACGCCAAAATGTCTGTCCGACAAAAGCACCGACAGAGATTCGGGTGAATTGATTTCGACTCCGTTTGTAGCGGCATTGTCAATGCAGTTGATATAAATGTAATCATTGCCGCAGCCTTGCATCTTAGTAAATTTAAGCTCCATACGCTCACTCCTTAAATGGTTTATGTCTATAAGCTCGGTGTTTATCTCGCTGTATCCCGACAAAAGACTGTCGGCAAGCGCGTTTGCCGTGTCTATCGAAGTAAGACAAGGAACACCTAAAAGACAAGCCTTTCTGCGAATTTTAACATCATCTGTTGCCGGATTTCTGCCCTTTGCCGAAGTGGATATGATATAGCTTATCTTACCGCTTTCAAGCATTGTCACAGTGTTGTTTCTCTCGCACTCGTGTACCTTGTTTACTACTATTGCATTAAGTCCATTATTGGATAAAACCTTTGCCGTTCCACTTGTTGCATATAGTGTAAACCCAAGCTCGAAAAATTTCTTTGCTATCTCACAGACTTCCGTCTTGTCGCTGTCACGAACGGTAATAAACACACCGCCGCCAGTACGTTCAAATTTATTGTGTGCATTATGGCTCAAATTTTTTTCCATCTTAGAGCGCAATTTGCCTGTGCCGCTTGGCACCATTTTATATCCTGCGGCAACAAGGCCTTTGTATAAGGCTTCTTCAATATTCTTACCAAGCCCCAAAACCTCGCCTGTTGACTTCATTTCAGGTCCTAAGTGAGTATCCAAATCTGTTAGCTTTTCAAAAGAGAACACAGGCACTTTTACGGCGATATACGGCGGTATTTTTGCAATACCCGATGAATAACCTAAGCTGCTTAATTTCTCACCGACACTTACCCTTGTAGCAAGCTCACACATAGGAACACCTGTCACCTTGCTGATATAAGGGACAGTTCGGGAAGCACGGGGGTTTACCTCAATCACATAGATTTCACCGTCATATAGCACATATTGAATGTTTACAAGCCCTCTGACATTGAGAGCAATACAAAGTCTTTTCGTCACATCAAATAGCTTCTGTGACAATTCATCATCTATATGTGTTGCCGGATAAACAGCTATGCTGTCACCCGAATGTATTCCTGTGCGTTCTATATGCTCCATAATACCAGGGATAAGCACATCATCACCATCACAAATAGAATCAACTTCAATCTCACGCCCCGACAAATATTTGTCGATAAGCACTGGGTTATCTTGCTTTTGTCTTAGGATAATCTCCATATACTCACAAATATCATCGGGCGAGAAAGCAATAATCATATTCTGACCGCCAAGTACATAAGACGGACGGAGCAAAACAGGATATCCAAGCTCATCAGCGGCATCAAGTGCTTCCTTTTCTGTAAGGACACCATAACCCTTTGGTCGTTTTATGGATAAACCTTCAAGCAAATCATCAAATCGTTTTCTGTCCTCGCATATATCAATGCTATCGGCTGATGTGCCGATTATTTTCACCCCACGCTCGTGTAGCTTTTGTGTGAGCTTTATGGCAGTACCACCGCCGAAAGCGACAATGACACCAATAGGCTTTTCAATTTCGATAACACTCATAACATCTTCTATACAAAGCGGCTCGAAATACAAGCGGTCGGCGGTGTCAAAATCGGTGGATACCGTTTCGGGGTTGTTGTTGATTACGATTACCTCATACCCCATTTTTTTGAGTGACCAAACGCAGTGGACACAGGCATAATCAAATTCAATACCTTGTCCTATGCGTATCGGTCCGCTTCCCAAAACCACTATGCGTTCTTTTGTGCTGCGTTCTATAAAAGGCAGGGCTTCATTTTCTGTGCTATTTTCTATGGAGTAAAAATAAGGTGTTTGGGCTTCAAATTCACCTCCGCAAGTATCAACCATTTTATAAGAGAAAGGTTTCTTGGGGGAGTTGTTTTCGGCAATATTCTTTAATCCATACAAAAACCAACGGTCTATTTTGGTGATGAGATGAATTTCATCAACACTTACACCACGCAAAATCGCTTCATATACCACGAATATACGCTGGTCGGTTATAGTATCAAGCGCTGCTTTTATTTCGCTGTCTGTTTTCTTTTTAAGCCGTGGTAAATTCAAAGTATCGAGTCCAATTTCCGCACCTCGAACAGCCTTTAAGAGCGCTTCCTCAAAGGTATCGGCAATTGCCATAACTTCGCCTGTGGCTTTCATTTGCGTACCTAAATCCTTTTTAGCATACACAAACTTATCAAACGGCCACTTAGGGAATTTTACCGCTACATAATCAAGAGTAGGCTCAAAGGCTGCAAAGGTAGTGCCTGTAACCGCATTTGTTATCTCGTCAAGCGTGTAGCCGATTGCAATCTTCGTTGCCACCTTTGCAATTGGGTAACCCGTTGCCTTTGATGCAAGGGCAGAGGAGCGTGATACTCTGGGATTTACTTCAATTACGGCATATTCAAAACTGTGAGGGTGAAGTGCAAATTGACAGTTGCAACCCCCCTCAACCCCAAGAGCCGTGATAATATTCAGAGCCGCCGAACGAAGCATTTGATATTCCTTGTCTGCAAGTGTCACAGCAGGAGCAATTACGATACTATCGCCTGTATGCACACCAACAGGGTCGAAGTTTTCCATAGAGCATACGGTGATAACATTTCCAGCTTTATCACGCATTACCTCAAATTCAATTTCTTTCCACCCAGCAATGGATTTTTCTACAAGTATCTGATGAATCGGGGAAAGAGATAACCCGTTTTCAGATATTTCAATAAGCTCATTCTCGCTGTGGGCTATACCGCCGCCGCTTCCTCCAAGCGTAAATGCAGGACGGATAATGACAGGATAACCGTTTTCATCTGCAAAACCCTTAGCCGTTTTAGAGTCGGTTGCTATCACCGATGGAATAACAGGTTGACCTATGCTGACCATTGTATCCTTGAAAATCTGTCTGTCCTCGGCTTTATCTATTGTTTCAGGCGAGCTGCCAAGCAGTTTAACACTATATTTTTCAAGAAAGCCGTCTTTTGCAAGCTGCATGCAAAGTGTAAGTCCTGTTTGACCGCCAAGCCCCGATAAAATGCTGTCAGGGCGTTCTTTATCTATAATCCTCTTAATAGTCGTTAAGGTGAGCGGCTCAATGTAAATTTTGTCTGCAATGTTTCTGTCGGTCATAATGGTTGCCGGATTGGAGTTTACAAGTACGATTTCAATGCCGTCCTCACGAAGCACACGGCAAGCCTGTGTTCCTGCGTAATCAAACTCTGCGGCTTGACCGATGACAATTGGCCCCGATCCAATAACCAACACTTTTTTAATATCCTTATTTAACGGCATAATCACAGCCCTCCATGTTTTCTAAAAATAAGTCGAACAAAAAATCGGTATCCTGCGGTCCTGCACAGGCTTCGGGGTGAAACTGCACCGACATTACAGGGGCATTTTTATAGATAATTCCTTCGCAGGTCTTGTCGTTTACGTTGATAAACCATTCGTCGGCTAAACCCTTGTCAATACTTTCAGAGCTTACTGCATATCCGTGGTTTTGACTTGAAATATACACCTTGCCGCTTGTTAAGTCCTTTACAGGCTGATTCGCTCCCCTGTGTCCGTATTTGAGCTTATGGGTGGTAAAACCGTTAGAAAGTGCCAAAAGTTGATGCCCAAGACAGATACCGAAGATGGGAATATTCGCCTTAATAATCTCTTTTAGATTCTCAATAATAACCGAATTATCGGCAGGGTCACCAGGTCCGTTTGATAACAGGATGCCACTCGGATTTATGCTTTGTATATCCGTTAATGTGCTGTTATAGGGGAACACCCAAACATCACAGCCACGTTTTGTAAGCTCACGCTTAATGTTTTGTTTTAGACCAAAATCAAGGAGTGCTACCCTGTATTTGGGATTGTCCGCTTTATATTCTTTTATCTCTTTAACCGAAACACTTTCCACAGCGTTTTTAATTTTATAGCTCTTTATCTCTGAGAAATCTATATTTTGGGGATTTTTATCCGTTATTTTACCGTTCATTACACCGTGTTCACGGATTATCTTTGTTACCGCTCTTGTATCAATACCGGATAAAACGATAATGTTTTTTTGCCGTAAAAAAGTGTCAAGAGTTCCCTCGCTTCTAAAATTAGAGGGGTCTTGACACAGATGTTTAACGATATAGGCACTTGCCCCTATGAAATCACTCTCGAAATCAGAGGGAATATTGCCGTAATTACCAATGAGAGGAAAGGTTTGGAGGACAATTTGCCCGTGGTAGCTTTGGTCTGTTAGGGTTTCCAAATATCCTGTCATTCCAGTGGTAAAGACAATTTCTCCAACAACCTCACCCACAGCACCAAACGATTGACCCTCAAACACAAGTCCGTTTTCCAGTATCAAATATGCTTTGTTAGACATAACACATTCCTCCTACATAAAATTTCATTCAAGTTCATTTTTTCGTGGTATTGTTCCAACATTACCGTTATCCCCTGTAAAACAGCTTGCGCAAAAAGATACAGTACATTTACCACAGGCCTTTTTTAGTCCGTCTATGCTGATATAACCCAAACTGTTTGCTCCTATTTTTTTGCATATCTCATCTATGTTCATTTGATTAGCAATCAAGTTTTCCTCGTTATCTATGTCAGTACCATAGTGGCAAGTAAAGCGGAAGGGAGGGGAGGATATTCGTAAATGCACTTCTTTTGCCCCTGCGTTTTTTAGGCTTTTCACTATCTTTTCACTGGTTGTTCCTCTGACAATCGAATCATCAACAAGGACAATGCGTTTTCCACGCACGTTTGCTGAAAGGGGATTTAGCTTTAATCTTATTGCATTTTCCCTTTGTGTTTGTGTGGGATAAATAAAGCTTCTACCGATATATCTGTTTTTCACAAATCCTGAAACAAGCGGAATACCGCTGACACTGCTATAACCTATCGCCGCTTCAAGTCCGCTGTCCGGCACTCCGCATACGACATCGGCATCGACAGGATATTCTCGTGCAAGAATTGCCCCCATATTTTGCCTTGCTTCATATACACTCAAGTTATCAATAATGCTGTCCGGTCTTGCAAAATATACATATTCAAATATGCAAAGACCTCCGTGTTTGCTTTGGTTAAAAAGCTCCACACTTTGATAAATTATTTCACCTTTCTCTATAACAACAACCTCACCCGGCAAAACATCCCTCGCAAACTCAAAACCACTGCTGTCAAGCGCACAGGATTCCGATGCTACTGCAATGCCGGTACTGTTTTTTCCTATACAAAGCGGTCGGTAACCATTAGGGTCACGAACAGCTATCAACTTGCCTGTACTGCATAATATAATTAGCGAGAAAGCTCCTTTTAAATCCTTTGCCGCCCGAATAACTCCATGAACCGAATCGTCCTCCTTCATCATATAATACGCTATGAGAGATGAGGCCACCTCGCTGTCGCTTGTGGCATTAAAATATAAGCCGTGTTTTTTAAGTACCTCTCTTATTTCTTTTGCATTGATTATGTTGCCGTTATGGGCTGTGGCAATTCGTCCTGTTAAATATTCCGTAATGAACGGTCCTACATTCTCTTTTGTGTTGTTTCCTGTGGTAGAATATCTTGTGTGACCGACAGCCACATAGCTCTTTGAAAGCTTTTGGGGCAATTTACCCGAAAACACCTCACTCACAAGTCCAGTGTTCTTGTGGTAAAGAATTTTGTTGTCTGAAATCACTGCAATTCCTGCGCCCTCTTGTCCTCGGTGCTGTAGGGACAATAAACCATTATATGTAATCCCAGCAGCTTCATCGGTTTTTAAGCTGACACCGAAAACAGCACATTCCTCGTTCAGCTTATCACTAACTTTCATAAGTTTTCAATATCCCTTCCGCAACCGCTCTCTTTGTCATTCTCGTATCCATAGCCTGACGTTCAATGTACTTATGAGCTTCACCTTCACTCATATTCAAATAGGATATAAGAATACATTTAGCACGGTCAACAATGCGTATATCTTCAATTTTTTGTATCAGCTTGGTATTTTCTGCTTGAATCCCCTTTAGCTTGCTCTGTGCAGCCTTTGCAAGCTTTAAGACGTGCCAAAAAAGATTTTTGTTAATGGGTTTTGCAATGGTTATAACTCCAAAATCCTCAACCACATCAGACACTTCATCGTAATATTCGCTTTTTACCACAAGGATTACTTGACTGATACCTTTTGTGGCAATATGTCGTGATAAACTTTCCCCCGATTCATCATGAAGAGGTGCGTTAATCACAACCAAGTCAAAGTCCTGTTCAAGCAGTAACCGCCTTGCTTCAGAACAAGATGCTACGATGACGATTCTGTCTACAGAAAATGAGTGCAAAACTTCATTAAAAAAAGCTATGCTTTTTTCTGTAAACGAAACAATTAAAACGGTTTCCGTAAAAATCGCCACCTTTCAAATTAATATATCAACACATGTTAAACAAACCTAAAATATCTATCCTTATAGAAGATTTCCTTGTCCTTTGCTTCTCCGAATAGTGCGGCTTCTTCTTTCTTGAACATAATGTATTTTGCAAGCATATCTTCGCCCACAACACTTTTCACAAGTTCGGAGTTCTCAGCCAATTTTATTGCCGCTTCAAGACTGTCGGGCAGTAAAACAAGTTCTCGTGTAAGGCTATCGTATGCTTTATACAAATCCACATTAACGACGGGCGGAAGCGGTAATGCTTGCGAAATGCCGTTAATTCCTGCTTCAATTATCAAAGCAAATGCAAGATATGGGTTTACAGTTGGATCTGGAGAGCGTAGCTCCATTCTCACCTTTTCACCGATAGCCGCTGGAATTCTCACAAGTTGTGAACGGTTTTGATGTGACCAAGATACATATTTTGGAGCTTCAAACTTACCAAAACGCTCGTATGAGTTGGCTATCGGATTTAGGAACAAGGTTATTTCAGGTGTTTTTGCAAGTATTCCTGCAATAAAGCTCTCCGCTATTTTTGAATGCTCGCCGTCCTTATTCTTAAAAATATTAAAGCCGTTTTGGGAAAGCGAAATATTGATATGAAGTCCGCTTCCGCTTTGGGCTAAAAGTGGCTTTGGCATAAAAGAAGCAAACAGACCGTTCCGTTCGGCAATTGCCTTTACAACCGACTTAAATGTTAACAAATTATCGGCACTGCTCAACGCATCACTATACTTAAAATCAATTTCATTTTGCCCCGGACCTTGCTCGTGGTGTGAGGTTTCTGGTTTTAGTCCCATTTCTTCAAGACACAAGCATATTTCACGGCGAATATTCTCACCCTTGTCAAGCGGTGCAATGTCAAGATAGCTGCCGTAATCAAGTGTGTTCTGAGTAGGCTCTCCGTTTTCATCTGTCTTAAACAGATAAAATTCACACTCTGCACCGATTTGACAGCCATAACCCATATCCTCACAACGCTTTATAGCTTGTTTTAGGATATATCTACTGTCGCGGGTAAATACAGAATTGTCGGGGTTTTTGATATTACAGAAAAACCGCACAACCCGACCCGGACCCGGACGCCACGGCAGTACCGATAAAGTAGCAGGGTCAGGGAAAAGAAGTAAGTCAGATTTTGTAACATCACGAAATGCTTTGATAGCAGAAGCGTCAAAGGATATACCGTTTTCAAAAGCAGACGGAAGCTCATCCGGCATTATTGAAATGTTTTTCTGAACGCCGAACGGGTCACAAAATGCAAGTCTTATAAACTTTACATCGTTTTCTTTTACAAACTCTAAGACCTCATTTGCTGTGTTTGTCATTTTTTCATTCCTCCTATTCACATCGCCTTTGTAGTAATACTCGGCAAGCTGGGCTATGGCCTCGCTTTAATTTGCTGTATAAAGCTGTTTATATGGATTTTTTGCATTTGCTTTCAACTTGTAAAATTGTCCCAATAACAAGTCGCTCATATTCATATTAAAGCTATCGGCATATTCCAAAAGTTCGGGTTTGATTTCCTCTAAATCCTCATCACTTGCTATTTCTGCCGTTACTTGAGCCGGAAGCCCTGTGAGTTCGTTTTTACATCTGATGAAGATAGAGCCACCATGCATACCCGTTCCTGTAAAGTTTCCTACGGGTATTACATCGCTGTCAAGACCAAGCACGACAATCAAACCTCCGGCAAGGTATTCACCTAAAAAACTGCCAACCTTACCTCCTACAATAATGACAGGTCTTTTTTCTTTATATTCTTTCATATGGATACCCGTTCTGTACCCTGCATTGCCACGGACAAATATCTTGCCGCCACGCATAGCGTATCCCAAGGCATCTCCTGCGTTTCCGTCAATAATAATTTTGCCGTCATTCATTGTATCACCAACGGCATCTTGCGCATTACCGTTTACCGTTATAACAGCACCATTAAGATATGCACCCAAAGCATTTCCCGGAGTGCCGTTAATAGTAATATTCTTGCCCCCGGAATCAGATGAATTAAGCCCTGCCCCAATAAAACGCTGACCGAAGCAATTATCTATAAAACAGTCGTCATCCGCTGTCTTAATAGCAGCGTTCAAATCCTTGTAGTCCACGTTCATTGCATTAAGCTTCACTTTTAACGCCCCCTAACTTAATTTTTCTGTCCTCTTTGGTAAATGCCATAAGCCCCGGTTTTTTGCATACAAGCTCAAAATCAATGCTGTCAAGAGGTGTGCGCTCCCTTATCAGGCTTGTATAAATCCCTGCTTTTTCCACATTGCCAATTAAGATATAACCGTTCAGTTTGTTATCACTGTAAAACAGCTTTTTATAATTTTGTCCGTCTGCTTCTGTGTAGATTTCACCGACATAGCTTCCTGCCGTGATAATGTGAAGCCCGAAAAATCCAATTGCGTTCATTGGAATCGCCTTATCAAAATCCGCCTCACCGCCTGCCATATTGATTCCGGCAACCTCGCCTTGCATATAAGCATTCGGTAGCAGAGCCATAATTTTGCTTTGACCGCTGGACACATCAAGACTTTGTGTACAATCTCCGGCAGCATATATGTCAGTAGCGGTTGTTTCGCATTTACTGTCAATCATAATGCCTTTTGGGGTTTGGGCAATACCTTTTAAAAGTTCTATGTTTGGACGAACACCTACCGCCAAAACCAATAGATCAAACTCTGTTATCTCTCCGTTTTCAAATGCTGCTGTATTTCCTGAAAAGCGCTTAACTTTCTGCGATAGCTTGAAGGTTACACCACTTGCTTCAAGATGCTTTTGGATGACTGACCCTCCGTCATCGTCTAAAATGCTGGATAGTACTCTCGGAGCTAAGTCAAAAACCGTGATACTGCCCACCTTTGCCAGTATTCCTTCGGCACATTTAAGTCCGATTAACCCTGCACCAACAATTAAAACTCTTGCCGTTTTGCCCAGTACAGCTTCTAAGCTCTTGGCATCATCAAGGCTCATAAAGGTAAACTTATTTTTTACGGTATCAAGCCCGTCAAATGGCGGCACAAATGCTGATGAGCCTGTGGCAACAAGTAACTTATCATAAGAGATTAGGGTCATATCCTCGAGGATAACCTTTTTGTCTTTTTCGTTTACCTTAACTACACTCATTCCCGGTATAAATGTTACTTTATTCTTTACATAAAAATCATCATCACGATATTTCATCTTTTGCTCATCTGTTTTTCCGAGCAAGAGATAAGAAATAAGGGGGCGTGAGTATGTATGATGCGGCTCATTTGAAATAACGGTTATTTCACCCTTGCTGTCAATCTGTCTTATACCCTCAACAGCACCAACCGCCGCCGCAGAGTTTCCTATAATCACATATCTCAAAATACTTCCCCCCTTTCCTCAAATACGATTGCTCCGTTAGGGCAACCCTCAACACATCTCGGAGTTCCGCTCGTAGTCTTAACGCAAAGCTCACATTTTTGCACAACGCCCTCATCAGAGAGTGATACTGCTCCGTAGGGGCAATTAAGTATGCAAGTGTAACAGTTAATGCACTTATCTTTATTGATTGTTATAACACCGTCATTTACGGTTAAAGCTCCCGTGATACACCCCTTTACGCAAAGCGGCTCTTTGCAATGACGGCAAGAAACTGCAAAGCTGATGCCACCCAGTTCTTCTATTTTTATTTTCGGGTTAATCTTTATATCCTTTAATGCCCTCGCCATATCTTTTTCGTTCGTACTTGCAAAGGCACAATAATATTCACAAAGATGACAGCCAAGACACCACTTTTCATTTACATACACTTTCTTCATAGCCTTATTCTCCTGCATGTTTTATGCCTAAAATTTCAAGTTCTTTTTCGTTTAACCCAACACCACGAAGCATAAGACGGTTGCCCTTTAAGCTCTCAATAGAATTGATACCCATACCGCCCATCATTTCCTTTATCTCGTGTTCCCAAGCAGTTAAGAGATTTACAAGTCTTTTGTAGCCAATCTCGGGGTTAAGCCGTTTTGTAAGCTCAGGTACTTGCGTTGCGATGCCCCAATTACATTTACCGCCGTGACAGCTTCTGCAAAGGTGACAGCCAAGTGCCAAAAGTGCCGCTGTGCCTATGTAAACCGCATCTGCTCCAAGTGCAATCGCTTTAATAATATCAGCACTCGAACGGATACTGCCGCCTACAACCAAACCTACGTTATCACGAATACCCTCGTCACGAAGCCGCTTATCAACACTTGCAAGCGCAAGCTCGATCGGAATACCCACATTATCCCTTATTCTTGTAGGTGCTGCTCCTGTGCCACCCCTAAATCCATCAATAGAAATAATGTCCGCACCGCTTCTTGCAATACCGCTTGCAATCGCCGTAATATTATGCACAGCGGCTATCTTTACGATAACAGGCTTTTTATAATCGGTCGCTTCTTTCAATGAATATACAAGCTGGCGTAAATCCTCAATAGAATAGATATCATGGTGGGGAGCAGGGGAAATTGCGTCCGAGCCTTCGGGTATCATTCTTGTGCGTGATACATCACCGACAATCTTTGCTCCCGGCAAATGCCCTCCAATACCCGGCTTTGCACCTTGCCCCATTTTTATTTCAATGGCAGCCCCGCTTTCAAGGTAATCTTTGTGAACACCAAACCGCCCCGAAGCCACTTGAACAATGGTGTTTTTGCCATATTTGTAAAAATCCTCGTGAAGACCGCCCTCGCCTGTATTATAGAAGATACCAAGCTCCTCGGCGGCCCGGGCTAAACTCTCATGTGCATTATAGCTGATTGAGCCGTAGCTCATCGCTGAAAACATAATGGGCATTGAGAGTGTAAGATGTGGCGGCAACTCAGGTTTTATTTTTCTGTTTTCATCACGCTCTATAATCTGTGGCTTACCACCCAAAAACACCTTTGTTTCCATAGGTTCTCTTAGAGGGTCGATGGACGGATTGGTAACTTGTGAAGCATTTAAGAGTATCTTATCAAAGTAAACAGGATAATTTTCGGGATTACCCATTGAAGATAAAAGTACACCGCCGCTATTTGCTTGTCGGTAAAGCTCGTTGATGGTCTTGCCGTTCCAGTTTGCGTTTTCTTTATAGGTATTATTGCTCTTTATAATCTTTAACGCTCTTGTTGGGCAAAGAGAAACGCAACGGTGACAATTTACACACTTCGCATCGTCACAAACCAGCCTGCCTTTGTTCTCCAAATATTCGTGTACCTCGTTGGCACATTGCCGTTCACATGCTCTGCAAGTGATACAGCGGTCGTAATTTCTCAAAACCTCATAATCGGGATATAAAAAGTGAATAGCCATTCTATTTTACCTCCAATCCGTCAAGCAAAGCGATAACAGGCTCCCCGCCTTTTGGTGACCATACCTTATCCAAGTCACGTTCAATTATTCTAATGGCTGATTCTTCACTTGCGATATAAACCATATCGCCTTTCTCACCAACAACCATACTGCGTAACTTTAGCCTGTCGTTCAGCGCCATAAGTCCGCCCTCAAATCCAACCAGTATGGAGAACGGTCCTGTTATGAGCTGTGCCGAAAACACATTACGCAAATATTCGTGCAATTCTCTTTTTTCATTAGTCATTCGCTCAATGGTTTGCCAAAAAGGGGCGGCAATAACCGAAGCGATTTCTTCAAATGTAAGTCCTTTTTTACGATGCAAATAATCTATTATATAGGTAATAACCTCTGTATCGGTTTGCAAGGTGCATTTGTAACCGTACATTTCAATAGCACGCCTGTTGGCATCGTAAGAGGAAATTTCTCCGTTATGTACTACCGAATAATCAAGCAGTGCAAAAGGGTGTGCGCCACCCCACCACCCTGGTGTGTTTGTAGGATACCGTCCGTGTGCCGTGAAACAATAACCCTCATAATCCTCTAAACGGTAAAACCGTCCCACATCTTCGGGGAAGCCAACTGCTTTGAACACGCCCATATTCTTTCCGCTTGAAAAGACATAAGCTCCATTAATTCTCGTATTCACACGGAATACGCATTTTGCCACGAACTCACGTTCATCAAGCTGACTGTCTGCGAGTTTGGTCGGGAGAGGAGCTACAAAATATCGCCAAATAAGCGGCTCATCTGTGATTTCTTTCATTTTTCTTGTTGGTATTTTAGAAAGATTGATGATGTCAAAGTGCCGCTCTAAAAAATCCTCACAATCTTTTTTTGTAGACGAATTATCATAAAATATATGAAAAGCATAAAAATCTTTGTATTCGGGGTAGATACCATAAGCCGCAAAGCCGCCGCCCAGTCCGTTTGAACGGTCATGCATAACAGCTATGGATTCTATAATGCGTTCACCATTTAAACGCTTGCCCGATTGATTAAAAATACCCGATATAGCACAGCCGGACGGTATTCTTACTTGACCCTCTTTCATGATATAAACCTCCTGATCCTGCATAATACATTAAACACAAGCTGACATATTATGCTCTTCTCGCAAAAAAAAGGCGCTCATCACATAATGCAAAGTGGGGACAGCTTATCAACCGACTTGAAAACTCGGTTTTTTTACTGCTTACCGCATTATCTGATGAACGCCTTTGTTCACTGTGAATCATTATATATTATAATCAATCGTTAGTCAAGGGCTTTTTGAAAGCTTTTTTATTTTTTTTGTGAAAATGGGTTGACAAATGAAAAATGCTGTGCTATATTACACATATTAACAGCAAAGGCGCTGTGGACTTATGTCCGCAGTGCCTTTATTTTTTTGTTTTGGAAAGGGAGTTAATTATGAGCAAACTATCAAAACCTATTGGTTATAAGCCTGTGTTATCGGTTTATGACACACAAAAAGCTATTGGGACTGTAAAGAGGACATTTGAGGATAGTCTCGGGGACGCCCTTAACCTTAAAAGAGTATCCGCTCCTCTTTTTGTAGAGCCGCAAACAGGCTTGAACGATGACCTTAACGGTGTTGAACGCCCTGTCGAGTTTGACATTATGGAAACGAAGTCTAACGCCCAAATCGTTCATTCACTTGCAAAATGGAAACGTATGGCTTTGCATAAATACGGCTTCCCTGTGGGCGAGGGGCTTTATACCGATATGAACGCTGTTCGCCGTGATGAGGAAATGGATAACCTACATTCCATTTATGTTGACCAATGGGATTGGGAAAAGGTGATTGATAAAGCAACACGCAACATTGATACGCTTAAAGCTACCGTTACGGCTATCGTAAACGCAATCTGCGATACGCAGGAAGCTGTAAAAAAGATATATCCCGAATTAAAAGGTACTCTTTCGAGAGAGGTATCCTTTGTTACCACACAGAAGCTTGAAGATATGTACCCGGCACTTTCTTCAAAAGAGAGAGAAAATGCATACTTAAAAGAACATAAAACAGCATTTATTATGCAAATAGGCGATGTTCTTAAATCAGGTATGAAACACGATGGCAGAGCGCCGGACTATGACGATTGGGCGCTTAACGGCGATATAATGTTTTGGAGTGATGTTTTGGAATGTGCCTTTGAGGTTTCGTCAATGGGTATCCGAGTTGATGAAAAATCTCTTGATGAACAGCTTACAAAGGCAGACTGTGATAACCGCCGTGCTTTCCCTTTTCATAAGATGTTGCTTGAAGGTCAGCTTCCATTAACAATGGGCGGAGGTATTGGTCAATCACGACTCTGTATGCTTCTCTTGGGAAAAGCACATATAGGAGAAGTACAAGTATCCGTATGGGATAATGAAACGATGAACGGTTGCAAGTCCGCCGGAATCGAATTACTGTAAAGGGAGGGCGTTACCTATGAAAGATATTCCAAATATGTTTGGCAATCAAGTTTTTAATGATTCTATTATGAAAGCCAGACTGCCAAAGGATACATACAAAGCATTAAAAAAAACCATTGCTGAGGGTATTCACTTAGAGCTTGATGTTGCCAATGTGGTTGCAAATGCGATGAAGGATTGGGCTACCGAAAATGGTGCAACCCATTTTACCCATTGGTTTCAACCAATGACAGGTATTACAGCCGAAAAGCACGACAGCTTTATTTCGCCGAACGGTAACGGTATAATAATGGAGTTTTCAGGAAAGGAGCTTGTCCGTGGCGAGCCTGATGCGTCAAGTTTTCCGTCTGGCGGACTTCGTGCTACCTTTGAAGCAAGAGGTTACACTGTTTGGGACACAACATCTTACGCTTTCATAAAAGACGGAACGCTCTGCATACCTACCGCATTTTGTTCATATAGCGGTGAAGCGCTTGATAAGAAAACCCCCTTGCTCCGTTCAATGGAAGCGATTGACAAGCAAGCAATGCGTATCTTAAAGCTGTTTGGAAATACTACGGCAAAGCGTGTTATCACAAATGTAGGACCAGAACAGGAATATTTCTTGATAGATAAGGAAATTTACTTAAAAAGACCAGACCTTGTAAACTGCGGACGGACATTGTTTGGAGCAAGACCGCCGAAAGGGCAGGAGCTTGATGACCATTATTTCGGCACCTTAAAACCGAGGGTATCGGCCTTTATGAAAGAGCTTGACGAAGAATTGTGGAAGCTCGGCATCTTGGCAAAAACGAAGCACAACGAAGTTGCCCCGGGACAACACGAGTTAGCACCTATTTTCACAACAACCAATATCGCTACCGACCAAAATCAACTTACAATGGAGCTGATGAAAAGCATTGCAAACAAACATGGTTTGGCTTGTTTACTCCACGAAAAACCATTTGCAGGAGTAAACGGAAGCGGCAAGCATAATAACTGGTCTATTGGTACAGACACCGGTATAAACTTACTCGAACCCGGTGACACACCCTTTGAAAACGCACAATTTTTACTTTTTCTTACTGCCGTGATTAAAGCCGTTGACGATTATCAAGATTTACTCCGTGTTTCTGTTGCAAGTGCAGGGAACGACCACCGCTTAGGAGCTAACGAAGCACCACCAGCTATTGTGTCTATGTTCTTAGGCGATGAGCTTACAGAGATACTCAAAGCCATCGAAACAGATTCCGCTTACGAGGGGAAAGAAAAGCATCAGATGGAAATCGGAGCAACGGTGCTGCCGCACTTTCCAAAAGATACAACCGACCGCAACCGCACATCGCCGTTTGCGTTCACAGGCAATAAGTTTGAGTTTCGTATGCTTGGCTCTGCCTTTTCGATTGCAGGGCCGAACATTGTACTTAACTCCATTGTGGCAGAGGTTTTAAGCGGCTTTGCCGATACGCTTGAAAAGAGCAGGGATTTTAAGAATGACCTTGCCTTATTGGTTCGGTCAACCATTAAGGAGCATAAGAGAATTATTTTCAATGGCAATAACTATTCGGACGAATGGGTTGTAGAAGCAGAAAAACGAGGACTTCTTAACTTAAAAACCACCGTTGAGGCTCTGCCCACATTTGTCTTACCAAAGAATGTGGAAATGTTTAAGAAACAGCACGTTTTTACTGAAACAGAGGTACATTCAAGGTATGAGATTTTACTTGAAAGCTATCAAAAAACCGTCCACATTGAAGCACTCACAATGATTGACCTTGTGAAAAAGGAAATTCTGCCATCCTCAATAAGCTATCAAACGGAGCTTGTGAGCTTGCTCGGCGCTAAAAAGGCTTTGAGTATAGAAGCAGAGCAAGGAGCACTCCCTGAAGAAACACTTGTCCGTAAGTTATCGGCTCTTACCACATCGCTTTATAAAAAGTTAGAGGAGCTTGAAGCCACTGTTTTGAATGTAAAAACAATACCGGATAGCTTAGAGCTAACGAAATACTACCGTAATTCCGTGTTTATGGCAATGACCGAGCTTCGGCTGACCATTGACGAGCTTGAAACAATGATGGCGAAAAAGCATTGGAGCTTGCCGACTTATGCGGAAATTCTATATAGTGTAAATTAATTAAGGATATAAAGCACCTACAACGCACAAAGGCGTGTGTTTTATCAATGTCTGTTTAGACAATTTGATAAAATGCACGCCTTTTTGATTTTTAAGGAGGAAGTAGCTATGTATTTAGCAGTTGATGAGATACATATTCATTTGCCCTATATGCTCTGGCTCAAGTTGACCGATTTTAAGGTCAATCAGAACATACGCTTTCATTGTGCTTCAGAAGTTTCACCTTGTGATACACTGCCTGAAGCTAAATATTGCAGTGCTTCATCGTATTTATACACTTTATCGTGCATTCTATAATTACCCATTTCGGAGCCAGGAAGACCCATAGTGGTGGTTAAGTCTGTCATAATTACACCATCTATTTTGTTTGATAAGGCTGTCAAATCCTTCCAACTGCTCTCATAATCAGATTTTGATTTGATGTCGTTTAGGTATGCACTATAACTCCCATAGCGCTTTAATCCGTTTTGACTAGTATCACTGTTGTATTCTGATTCAGAAACAGCTCTGCGGACGAACATTTCAGGAATATCGTCACCAGTAACATCATAAAACGCAACATTCGGTGTATCACTTAACATTATTAAATTTTTAGATTCTTCAACAATCCCCCTATAAGCCACTTTATAATCTGATGAACTTGACGAATTAGAAGGTGCAACATTAACAGCAGCACTATTAGGATCAATAACGCGTATTGTCTTTGTTACGCCCGACAGCACTTCCCATTTTCCAGCATTTAGAGCATAAACGTAAAATGTCCAATCTCCCGTTGTTTGGGGCACTTGTTGAGTAGCCGTTGGTACATATCCATAATGAACCACCCCGTTAGCATGTGAACTATAGTCTTTGACTCTAAGGTCTATTGTTTGTTCAAGCTCGCCATGCTTTGCAACGAGTTTAAGTGTGGGCCATTCTGGCCACTTGCTTCCTGCGACAACCACGTAGAAGGAAAATGTATCACTAATATTAACTTTCTCTTCAATTGCCAATTGATTCCAACCAGGGTTTGCAGTGGCCTCAATACTAATTGCCGAGTAATCATTAGATGTCGGTATGTTCGCTGAGATTGAGTTAGGCATGGGATTATTGCCAGTAGTTTGATTTCCATAAGAAGTAACTTGAGCGTTTATATCTACAGGAGGTTCGCTTCCGTCACCTTTCATGGCATAAAGCGTACCATTATCGCTCAAATTGTTATAATAAATCTGACTACCTATAGTGCTGAACCACCCTATTTTGTCATCGCTCAACTTTTGCCTATTACTACCATCGGTTTTCATGCTATAAAGTTTATCGTTGTCACTCATATTAATATAATAAATCTGGTTGCCAATCACATTAAGGCCGCCTGACGAATCACCATTCAGTTTTTTTCGGTCACTACCGTCAAGGTTCATGCTATATATTAGCACCGCTACTCCAATGGCTGTAATAAATCCGACTACCGACTACATTAACATTCCACGATCGGTCATTGTTAAGTTTTTGACGGTCGGTACCATCAATCTTTATAGTATAAAGCTTATAGTCATCGCTATCATTTGTGTAATAAATTTGGTCACCAACCACATTAATGCAGTATGATTGATCATCGTTTATCTTTTTCCGGTTACTTCCATCGGTTTTCATCGTGTAGAGTTTATTGTTGTCAGTTAAGTTACAGTAATAAATCCACTCACCAACCACGTTAATGCCAGTTGAATTGTCGTTATTAAGATTTAGCCGACCGCTACCATCAGTTTTCAAAGCGTAAACTTTACCGCCATCACTTAAATTGCTGTAATAAATCCTATCTCCGACTACATTGATAAATTCTGACTTGTCATCACTCAGTTTTAGTTTGCTGCTACCATCAGTTTTCATCGTGTAGAGTTTGCCGCCATCACTCAAATTGCTGTAATAAATTTGTGTTCCTTTCGTTGCTACGTATCCACCGATATTAATATTACCTGACGTATTACCTCGTTCATCCGAGTCAATGGCGAAAGATTGAACAGGCCTATGTTATTTATCTGAGTATAGCACTTTGAACTACAGAATGAATTCCGGCTTCCCCTTGCCCATCCCCCCTATTGAATTTCTCTCCCAATAATAGTATAGTAACCCGAAAAAGATTTTGGGCTTTACCAGAAAGGACTGTATCTATGAATAAAGAATCACCTCTGGCCGCCCGTATGAGACCGGAGTGCCTGGAGGAGTTTGTGGGGCAGGAGCATATTGTGGGAAAGGGTAAGCTGTTGTATAGGGCCATTAAGGCTGATCAGCTTCGTAGTGTTATCTTTTATGGTCCGCCCGGTACCGGCAAGACTACGCTGGCCCGGATTATTGCCAATACGACAAAGGGAAACTTCATCCAGCTGAATGCCACCACCTCCGGCGTGAAGGAGATCAAGGAAACCATTGAGCAGGCCAAGGATTATAGCAACCTGACCGGGAGAGGTACCATCCTCTTTATTGACGAGATCCACCGCTTCAATAAATCTCAGCAAGATACCCTACTCCCGGAGGTAGAAAGCGGGACTTTGATTCTGATTGGCGCTACCACGGAAAATCCTTATTTTGAAGTCAATAAGGCTCTTGTGTCGCGTTCCATTATCTTTCAACTGCAAAGCTTACAACAGGCTGATATTATGAAGCTTTTGAGGCGGGCACTTTCGGATTCGAGGGGCTTTGGCAACTTAAAGGTTCAAATGACCGAAGAGGCTCTTGCTTTCTTGGCAGACATGGCTAACGGTGATGTGAGAAATGCCTTGAACGCTTTGGAGCTAGCGGTTTTGACTACAGAGTCTATTGATGGTGTGCTTTCGATTGATCTGGAGGTGGCCCAGGAATGTATCCAAAAACGGGCCATTCGTTATGATAAGTCTGAGGACAACCACTACGATATCATTTCTGCCTTTATCAAGAGCATGAGAGGCTCCGACCCTGATGCCGCTATTTATTATTTGGCCCGAATGCTCTATGCCGGTGAAGACCCCATGTTTGTTGCCAGGCGGATGGTTATTTGCGCTGCGGAGGATGTGGGGAATGCTGACCCCCATGCTTTGATGGTGGCGGTGGCTGCGGCGGAGGCCACCAAATTTGTGGGCTTGCCAGAATGCAAGATCATCCTGTCTCAGGCCGTGGCCTACATAGCCTGTGCCCCCAAGAGCAACGCCTCTTGCTCTGCTATCTTTAAGGCGGAAGAGGACGTGGCCAAGCTTCAAATCAGCGGTGTCCCTCCTCATCTTCGGGATACGCATTATTCCGACGCGTCGAAGCTGGGTTCAGGTTTAGGCTATAAGTACCCTCACGATTACCCAAATTCGTTTATCCGTCAGCAGTATCTGCCGGATGAGCTTGTTGGGAAAATTTATTACAAACCCTCCTCCAACGGAGTGGAGAAGAAGATCAAGGAAAACTTGGATCGGATCCGAGGGAATGAGGCATAAAAAAGTGGCAGCTGCTTAACCGAAACACGGTTTGCAACTGCCACTTTTTTATCGGACGCTCATAGGCTTATAAACCTTCATACCTGAAATAGACTTATACGACGGGCGTATAATCTTGCCTTCATTGGCGATTTCTTCGATACGATGGATACTCCAGCCCACGATTCTTGCTATGGCAAAAATGGGGGTGAACAGCTCCAGCGGTAAACCCAACATCTTATACACAAAGCCGGAATAAAAGTCGATGTTGGCGCTTACGCCCTTATAGATTCTTCTGCTACGGCCAATCACCTGGGGAGCCAGCTGGGCCACCTTTGAATACAGACAGTATTCATCCACCAGATCCTTTTCAACTGCCAGTTTTTCCACGTAGGACTTCAGAATGTCGGCTCTGGGGTCGGAAAGGGAATACACGGCATGACCCATTCCATAAATCAAGCCGGATCGGTCAAAGGCTTCTTTGTTTAAGAGCTTTTGAAGATAGGCTATGATTTCATCATCATCATCGGGGTCACTTACGTTGTTTTTCAGATCCTCAAACATCTGTACTACCTTGATATTTGCACCGCCATGCTTTGGCCCCTTTAATGAACCCAAGGAGGCCGCCATGACCGAATAGGTGTCTGTGCCCGAGGACGTGACCACATGAGCTGTGAAAGCAGAATTATTACCGCCGCCATGCTCCGCATGAAGAACCAGTGCTAGATCAAGGATTCTTGCCTCCAAGGCGCTGTACTTACTGTCATGTCTTAAAAGGTGCAAAATATTTTCAGCCGTACTGAGCGCCGGATTGGGGCTGTGGATAAAAAGACTTTTTGAATCATGGTAATGAGAAAAGGCTTGGTAGCCATATACCGACAAAAGCGGAAACTGAGCAATCAGCTGTAAGCACTGCCTCAGCACATTTGGAATTGACGGATCGTCTGCCTGGTTGTCATAGGCATACAAAGACAAAACACTTCTGGCCAGGGTATTCATCATGTCTTTGCTGGGCGCGTGCATGATGATGTCCCGAACAAACCCGTGAGTTGGCAGCTTCCGAAAGGAAGCTAATAGCTCATTAAACTCATCTAACTCAGCCTCGGTAGGAAGTTTGCCAAAAAGCAATAAATAAGCCGTTTCTTCAAAGCCGAAGCGGTCCTCACTCAAAAACCCATGCACGATTTCTTCTACATCAATGCCTCTGTAAAAAAGCTTACCCTTGCAAGGTACCAAGTCCTCATCCTGAATTATGTAAGAACGAACCTCCGAAACTTCTGTCAATCCAACCAAAACACCCTTGCCGCTGATGTCACGCAATCCTCGCTTCACATCATACTTTGTATAGAGCGAGGAATCAATCAAGCTATTCTTTAAAGCTTTGTCGCTCAGCATTGAAATTTTTTCTATGGCCCTCTCGTCTATTGGATTATAGCTCATACTACTCCTCCTTCTTAAAGATGGGTTATTATACTGGATAAATCTGAATCACACAAGACTAAATTGTTTTTGTCATAGATACACTGTCACATTCGGCTTTGCAAAGCCGCTACGCAGACGACAGAATGGATCCAGCTTAAGGCAGGGCGGCTTGGTAGGCGTATGAAACAGAGGGTAGTCATGCATAAATCCTTGCTAAGCGTACTAAAATCTTTTATAATAGCCGCACTTCTACTCAGTAACGTTTAGCTTTGTAAAGCCGCCATACAAACAATAGAATGGATCCTAATGAAGGCGGCTTGGTAACTGTTGAGAGACTGAGTATCATTACTTAAAGGGGGCATTACAGTGCAGAGTAACAAGAATCATCTTCTGGGATCGATCATCGTTGGAGGGATCATGATTTTTCTCGTCTTAACAGGAATTCTCATTTACAATGGAAGCTTGATGCAAAAGCTGACCCAATCGACCGATGACACCCTGGAAGAAATCATGCAGCAACAGGCTTATAATTTTTCCTCGAAGATAGAAAGTGAAAAGCTTTACCTAGAAACCATTGCAGAAACCATTTCCCTATCCGAAAATGTAAACGACATTAGCATTCAACATTTGGAAGAGATTGCCAAAAAATCTTCCTTTGAATATATGTCGGTGGCTGATCTGGAGGGCAATGCCATCAACAGCTCGGGTGTCCGAACCGATTTGTCCGACCGTGATTATTTTTATCAGGCCTTGGCGGGAGAAACGCTTCTGACGGAGCCCATCAAGTCCAAGATACGGGATGCCATGGTCATTGTCCTGGCGACCCCCTTAAAGTTCAACAATAAAATCATAGGTGTCATTACCGGCTCCTACAACGCCCGAGAATTGGATAAGCTGTTCGTATCCTCTTTTGGAGATAAGGGCTACGCCTTTATTACCAACAACGACGGAAAGATCATCGCAAAAACCTCCACGAACTACACCATTACCGTAGACGACAACTACTTTAACACACTACAAAACGCCAAAATATACGAAGGGGACAGCTATGCAACCATAAAAGAAAAGGTAATCAAAAACCAATCCGGCTTGGCAAAATACGATTACTACGGGATAAAGCGCATCATGCACTATTGCACCATCAATGTAAACAACTGGAACTTGTTTTCTGTTGTGCCCGAGGAGGTCATTGCCGAAAGTGCAAACAAGATTCGGATGGACACGATCTTTTTGTCTCTTTTGCTGATTCTGGCCTTCTTGCTGTTCTTTTTATGGAACTTACGGATGCAAAGAGAAAGCTTGAAAAGAATATCGGATATCGCCTTTGTGGATGAGTTGACCGGAGCCCCTACTCTGGCAAAGTTTAAACTGGACACCCAACGTGTGCTTGATAACAATCCAGACATGGAATTCAAAATCATCAAATTCGATGTAGATAAGTTTAAGGTACTGAACCAAGCCCGGGGCTATGAAACCGGCGACAAGCTCTTGAAATCCATAGCCATTGCCCTGAAGCAGAACCTGCAAAGCGAATATGAAACCTATGCAAGGGTCAATGTTGACGAGTTTATCATCTTTCAACAATACTTTGCTTCGAAAGATTTTGAAGGCTTGAGAGCTTCCTTTACAGACTATGTATTGGCTTTAATGGGGAACGAATTTAATTATTCAATCAAATTTCCTACTGGGCATTATGAACGGCTGAAAAGTGATGATGATCGGGATATTAGCTCCCTTATAGAGAAGGTCAACTTTGCCCATAGGAAGGCCAAATACACCATGCAAGAGATCTGCGTGTATGACGAGGATGTGCGCAAGGAAGCCTTCAATCAGATCGAAATCGAAAACAAGATGGAAGCTGCCCTCAAAAACCAAGAATTCAAAGTCTTTTTACAACCCAAGTACCGCTTAAACGATGAAACGATTGCTGGTGCCGAGGCCTTAGTACGCTGGAAGAGTCAAAATGGAGATGTTTATTATCCCAATCAATTCATTCCCCTCTTTGAGAAAAACGGATTTATCACCAAGCTGGATTTTTACATGTTTGAGAAGTCCTGTGAGATCATCCAAGGCTGGATTCAGAAAAAAATCACGCCAACCACCATTTCCGTTAATTTTTCAAGAAATCATCTGAACAACCCCGACTTTGTATCAAGACTCGTGGAAGTGGCTGATCGGTATCAGGTTCCCCACGAATATCTTGAAATCGAGCTGACGGAAACAGCCATATTTGACCATGAAGATATTTTAATTAAGGTACTGGATCGCCTACATGAGGAAGGCTTTACCCTCTCTATGGATGACTTCGGCACGGGCTATTCTTCTTTGGGCCTACTGAAAAACATCAACGTCGATGTCATTAAAATAGACAGGGGCTTCTTCACCTTTGCCAACAACGCAACCCGGGCAAAGGCTGTCATTGCAAACGTGATGCATCTTGCCAAGGAGCTGAAAATCCACACGGTAGCCGAAGGGGTGGAGACCAAAGAACACATAGAACTACTAAAGGAACTCGGCTGCGACATTGTTCAGGGCTACTATTACGCTAAGCCCATGCCAGCAGAGGATTTAAAACTATAAAAGTACAGAACAGGAGACAGAGACGCATGGACCACGAATACTACATGAAGGAAGCCTATGAGGAAGCCTTAAAGGCCTATGAAATCGGGGAGGTACCCATCGGCTGCGTCATTGTTCATGAAGGGGCAATTCTTGCCCGGGGGTACAATCAGCGCAATAGCAAGAAAAACGTACTATGGCATGCTGAAATCATCGCCATCAACGAAGCCTGTGCAATCATAGGCGACTGGAGGCTAGAAGGCTGCACGCTTTTTGTAACAGTAGAGCCCTGCCCCATGTGCGCCGGGGCCATCGTACAAGCCAGAATCAGTGAAGTAATCTTCGGGACCAAAAACAGAAAGGCTGGTTGCGCAGGTTCAATCTTAAACCTATTCGACCAGCCAGGTTTCAACCACCGTGTTTCCTACACAGAGGGCATACTACAAGAAGCGTGCACGGAATTAATGAGCGGATTTTTTAAGCGGTTTCGTATAAAACAATAAAGAGAATAAGAAAAGAGCAAGACCTTGGGGGAGGGGACGGGGAACCCTTTTTTCTGCGGCAAAAAAGGGTTCCCCGTCCCCTCGAATATATAGCATCAAAAAAGCCCATACCAAAGACGGTGGGGCTTTTTGACTTCATCTCATTTTCATTGAAAGCTTGACTGCACCTTCACTACTCATTCAAATTAATCCATTTTCAGGTCCGCTGATTGAAAGTAGCCATAATGTGTTGTAAAAGTATATTTGGTATCCCCAATAATCGTCGTTAAAAGTTTATCGATTGTACTTTTGCTTAACTGTTCGTCCCGAGAAAACGGGTGAATAAGTATTTTATTATCTTTTACTCTAAAACTATCCCCTGTGAACAGATACTCTTCATCAACGATATAGGCCATAGAGCCTGTTGTATGCCCAGGAACCTTAATGCATTTTATTGTATGTTCGCCTATCGTTATTTCCTGTTCATCCGTAAGCAACAGGATCGTGTCAAGGCCTATGTACTTTAGCTTTGACTTACTATTATTTTTGCCTTGCGTGATTTCACCATTTACCATCTGCAGCTCATCTTCACTCATATAGACTTTGGCATTCGGAAACTGGGAGACAGCGGCAACATGATCCCCGTCAGAGTGGGTTAGCAATATGTGTTTTACGCTTGAATTGGATATGTTCTCTTTTTCTAAAGCTTTTTTAAGTGCATTTGCATTTAGTCCGGCGTCAATCAAAATCAATCCCTCGCTTGATTGGATCACATACACGTTACCAATACTCTCTTTTACAGCCAATATTTCAGTGTTTGAAATTACCCCTGTACGTGTGGGTTTCATCAATAGCAATGGGTAAAAATTAGGTAGTAGCAGTGCAATCACTAGCAAAACGAGTGCAATTATTGCTGCTGGTATTATTTTCTTTTTCATTTTCTATTCTCCTAACTGTTTTTGGATTTGGTTCTTTGGTAAACAAGGCGGTCATTTTATTCGTCTTAGCATAGCAACTCCTCCCCCTCGGCTTGCCTACTCATTTGTAGAAAGATAATTATAACACAACTCCTACCGAAAAGTCACTGGCAATTTGTTACTCTGCATTTTTATTTTTTAATAAATCTCTTATTTCGCTCAGCAGTTCCTCCGTTGTGGGCTTTTTAGGCTCCTCAGGTACTTCAGCTTCTTCTGGCTTGGCTTCAACCTTTGTTTCCTCTTCTTTTGCAACCTCTTCCTGTTTCAAAAGCTTTTGACTGATCCTGTTGACGACTTTCATAAAAAGAAAGATGGATAAGGCGATGACCATAAAATCAAACACATTCTGAATGAAGTTGCCATACAATAAGGCAACCTCTGCTTTGACCATCTTATCGCCGTCCATCATAGCAGGCGACAAGACCCACTTAAGGGATTTGAAATCAAATCCACCGATCAAAACACCCAATAAGGGCATCATCATATCGTTTACAATGGAGCTCACAATTTTTCCGAAAGCACCGCCGATGATAACGCCGACTGCCATATCCATGACATTACCCCGTACTGCAAATTTTTTAAACTCTTCTATAAACTTCTTTGGCATAAACCCCTCCGTCTTACTCTGTTGTATTTTTTTGCATTATACCACAAGGAAGCTTTTACAGCATTGACAAGAAAAAACTTTTTTGCTAGACTTGTAAAAATCAATCGAAAGTATCCTGTATCTTTTTCAAAAAGGAAGTGATGAGACCATGGTAACGGATATGCATTATTATGCACACTACTTGCCTTACAAAATAGGAGTGAACGGCGAGGAAGCCAAAAAGCTTACACAGGTGAAAAGTGATTTGATTGTGCTTTTAAACAAAGCCTATAAAACAGAGATCTTGGACTACACAAAATCAATCTGCTCTAGTTTTAACGGACTCATTATTTCCTCCCACAGAACCTTCATTGATATGGAAAGCATGCTCGAACAAAGAGACCGTACTAGCCTCGATTTCTACAAATACAAAACGAACTCGAATCTACGGGTTTTGGGCCTAGTCATTAATGAGGCGTTGGATTTTTTTCAAACCCAGACAAAAAGCCGCGAATTAATCTATTTTAAAGAACAGATCATCGATTTTTACTCCGAGTTTCGCGAAAACTTCAAAAGCCTCGGCTTAAAAGCCCAAAGCGGTCGGCTGATTTACGAGGAAGATGTCATCAATAAGGCCACAACCAACGGTTTTTTTGCGTTGTTAAGCGAAAACATCGATACCATATCCGAGTTTTCTAAGCTTGTTATGAAATATACCAAAAAGCCCCTAACCGTACATATGAATTTTAAGGAACTGGCCTGCTATTACAACTACGAATTTGCCTTAGCCTCCAGTACAAGCGCTAACACTTTTAAGATTATAGACTGCGGAGAAATGGTAAATATGTCTGTATGAAAAAAATATGCTGTACCATGAACGAAAAGCGATCCGATGAAAGCAATAGGAAGGGATACCGCCCGAAACGGCTTGCGACCAGCACTAGTGTAGGGCGGTGTCCCTTCCTATTGCTTGGACGTGGATACCCTATTGCTTGATACGTGTCGAAATTGTATTGCAACATTCGTGAACGTTCATGGTAAATTATAAAGTTTCCAAAGGAGAACCCATGATTACTTTTAAAAATGAAGGTATTTTTTACGAAAACGGTCAGCTTACAAACGACTGCGCATGCAGTCCAGAAGAAGGCAGAAAAAATACCCTGAGCTACCAGATTCTTCAAAGTCACAACAAAAGCGATTCAAATGAAAAACTAAAGCTGAAATTTGACTGTATCGCTTCTCATGATATTACCTATGTGGGCATCATTCAAACCGCCAGAGCTAGCGGGCTTGAAGAGTTCCCCATTCCCTATGTTTTAACCAATTGCCATAACAGCCTTTGCGCCGTGGGCGGAACCATCAATGAAGATGATCATGTTTTTGGGCTTTCGGCTGCCAAGCGCTACGGCGGGATATATGTGCCTGCCCATCAGGCAGTCATTCATCAATATATGCGGGAGCAAATGAGCGGCTGCGGGAAGATGATACTTGCTTCTGACAGTCATACTCGCTACGGCGCACTGGGAACCCTAGCGATCGGTGAAGGTGGCGGCGAACTGGCTAAGCAGCTTTTGAGCAAAACCTATGATATCACCTACCCCGAAGTGGTTTGCGTATATCTGACCGGTACCCCCAACCGGGGCGTAGGGCCACAGGATGTTGCCCTCGCCTTGATCGGTGCGGTGTTTAAGACCGGCTTTGTTAAAAATAAAGTCCTTGAGTTTGTGGGCCCCGGCATCAAAAACCTGAACGTGGAATATCGGAACGGCATTGATGTTATGACAACAGAAACCACCTGTCTGTCCTCTGTCTGGCAGACGGATGAGGCCGTGCGGGAATACTTCGCCGCCCATGGCCGTGAACAAGAATACAAAGAATTAAAGCCCGAAAAAGCCTACTACGACAGCTGGATTCAAATTGATCTCTCCAAGGTCGTCCCTATGATCGCCCTGCCCTTCCACCCCAGTAATGTGTATTCGGTCTATGAGCTGAATCAGAATTTATCTGACATCCTGGAAAGCGCAGAAATCGAAGCCAACAAGCAACTGGAAAAAGGGAATTTCACCCTTCGGGATAAGGTGAAAAACGGTCGCCTGCTCATTGATCAAGGTGTGGTAGCCGGTTGTGCGGGAGGAACTTTTGACAACATCTGTGATGTAGCGGACATTCTGAACGGCAAATCCATCGGAAACGGTGAATTTACACTGAGTGTCTATCCTTCCAGTCAGCCCACCTTTTTGTCTCTGATTGATAACGGCGCCATGACCAAGCTGATGAATGCCGGAGCCTCGGTGCGCTCGGCCTTCTGTGGCCCTTGCTTCGGGGCCGGAGACGTGCCCTCAAACGGCAGCCTCAGCCTTCGTCATACCACCAGAAACTTTCCCAACCGTGAAGGCTCCAAGCCTGGCAACGGACAGCTGGCCTCTGTCGCTTTGGCAGATGCTCGAACCATAGCAGCAACCGCCTTAAACAAAGGCGTCTTGACGCCAGCAACAGAGATAGACTGTAACTTTACAAAGCCAAAGTACTTCTTCAAAAAAGAAGTGTACGAGAATCGAGTGTACAACGGCTTCGGAAAGCCCAATAAGGAGACTCCCCTTAAGTTCGGCCCGGGCATTACCGACTGGCCAAAGCAAGTCCCGCTTTCTGATAACATTCTGCTGAAAATCGTCAGCTTTATTACAGATCCCGTTACCACCACTGACGAGCTGATTCCCTCCGGCGAAACCTCCTCCTATCGCTCAAACCCCATGGGTCTGGCGGAATTTACCTTGTCTAGGAAAGATCCGTCCTATGTGGGCAAAGCCAAGGCGGTTCAAGCAGCCGAAAAGGAAAGGCAAGAGGGCAAAGGCTTTACAACCGCTTCCTTACCGGAGCTTCCAGAGATGCTTGCGTCACTGCAAAGCCGTTTCCCTGACCTGGATGTGAGCAAGTTTTCCCTAGGCAGTGCAATCTATGCCAACAAGCCCGGAGACGGTTCTGCCCGTGAGCAGGCAGCTAGCTGTCAAAGAGTCTTAGGGGGTCTGGCAAACTTTGCCAAGGAATACGCCACTAAGCGCTACCGTTCCAACTTAATTAACTGGGGTCTGCTGCCCTTTGTTGTTATGGAGAACGAAACAAACTCGGCAGATTCAAATCTTACCGCTGTTCCGAACGAACAAGCCCTTGGTTTTGCAAACGGTGACTACCTCTTTGTTCCAGATGTGGTTCGGGCGATTAAGGAGAAGGCCTCAGTGATTAAGGCCTATGTTTTACCCGCTTCTGGACATGATCAGCAGGCGTTCAAAGAAATCAAGTTGACACTGCTGGATCTTACTGACGATGAGCGGCAGACTTTACTTGCTGGATGCTTGATTAATTTTTATGCACTCTGATGCAGCCTGAACTATAATAATTTTGACTCTTATAAAAAAGCCGGTATACTTTCCCTTTTCGGATCGTATACTGGCTTTGTCTATTTATAGGGGTAGGTGACTAAGAATAAGATGTGGCAATGGTATTTTTTAACCTTACTGTTACAAAATCAATCGAAGGTACACAAAACCGTTACGATCCATCAATTGAACCCAAGCTTAAATCAAGGAAAGGTCTTAGTCGGATATTGGATTGAAGGAATTCCAGCCGTCGATCTAGGTTCCATTCCCAAGGACTACAACGTGGTTATTGTGGCATTTCTGGAGGAAGTGATCAACGGTATCCCCTTCTTTGAGCCCAAATACATGTCCGAGGAAGAATTTATTTCGGATGTGAATCAATTAAAGGCGGCCGGGCAGGTCGTTCTTATTTCTTTGGGCGGTGCCTTTGGGCGCATTGCCATCAAGCAGGAGGAAAAAGAAGTCTTTAAAACTGAAATGATTAAATTGATTGACAAATATGGGTTTATGGGCGTTGACATTGATCTGGAGACTACGTCCGTGAACGCCGCTGACAATCAAAGAGTCATTCCGGAAGTTTTGAAGGAAATCAAAGACTACTACAAATCCCAAGGAAAAGACTTTGCCATCACTATGGCACCTGAGTTTATCTACCTACGCGGAGCAGATGCACTGTATAGACCTTATGTGCAAGGCTTGGAAGGGTATTACGACTTGATATTTCCTCAGTACTATAACCAAGGAGATGACGGAATCTGGTCGGACGAATATAATATGTTCTTATCTCAGAGCGATGACGAGCATAAGGCAGAATTTCTGTATACCTTAACCCATGCGATCGTTACAGGTACGCAGGACTACATAAAAATACCGGCGGATAAGTTTGCCATCGGTCTTCCAGCTTCTCCCCATGCGGCCATCAACGGGTATGTACAAGACCCAGAGGACGTCCAATGGGCTCTCAACCGCCTGGCAGAAGAGGGACTGGCTATCCGAGGCTTGATGACCTGGTCCATCAATCATGATTCCGTTAATGAAT
This sequence comes from uncultured Defluviitaleaceae bacterium, assembly GCA_964611385.1. Taxonomy (GTDB): domain Bacteria; phylum Bacillota; class Clostridia; order Lachnospirales; family CAYPQA01; genus CAZSXS01. The sequence goes on along the minus strand of CAZSXS010000019.1, from coordinate 11,155 downwards.
ATCGCTTTATGAATGACTATGCGCCCATCGTCTTTGGAAGGGAAGGAGAGCCAAACCAAGCAGCGCAAGAATAAGCTAAGTAAGTAAAACAGGCTGCCTTAATTTTTAGTTTCGAATACAGCGACGAGTCGAGCTACGATAAAAAATTTGGAGCAACCGAAAGGATAAAAAACATTTCAAGTTAAACAAAAATTTCCCACGTAAAGAACGGCATTTACGGTGAAATGTTCATAGCCGCTATGATTGCAGCGGCCGCCGTATGCTGAGACCATATAAAATAGTTTACAAAACCCGGCCTGTGAATTAAAATGAATGAAAATTTTTCATAGGAGGTAAGAATGTTTCAATTAAGCGATTATCAAGAAAGTGCAAACTACTTAAAGGAGAAGCTGGATGGTTTTGTTCCTTCGGTGCTGATGGTTTTGGGTTCTGGTCTGGGTTTTATGGGCGATATGGTTGAAGACCCCATCCACATTCCTTATTCCGGCATCCCTCATTTTAAGACCTCGACGGCTCCGGGTCATGCTGGCCGCTTTGTGGCTGGGAAGCTCTCTGGAAAGAATTGTCTTGTCATGCAAGGCAGACTGCATATTTATGAGGGCTATACGCCGGAAGAGGTTGCCTTCCCCATTCGGGTGGCGTATCTCTTGGGCGTCAAGAGTATGATCGTCACTAATGCCTGCGGCGGTGTCAACACCGACTATAAGGTGGGCGAACTGATCCTGTTGAAGGACTTTATCAAGTTTCCCAACCTTAATCCCCTCATCGGACCCAACCTTTCCGAGTTTGGACCCCGGTTTTGCGACATGAGCTATACCTTTGACAAGGACTATAGAGAGCTTGCTCAAGAAGCCGGAAAGGAGCAAGGCCTTGTACTGAAAGAAGGCGTGTACTTCTATACCACCGGCCCTCAGTACGAAACGCCCGCAGAAATCCGAGCCATCCGCATCCTTGGCGGCGATGTAGTGGGTATGTCCACTGTCCCCGAATGCCTTACGGCTAACCATATGGGACTGAAGATCCTTGGTATCTCACTGGTAACCAATATGGCCGCCGGTGTCTTGGATCAGCCTTTATCAGAAAAGGAAGTACTGGATGAAGCTGAAAAGGCAAGAGGATATTTTTCAAAGCTCATATTAAATTTTTTAGAAAAAGCTAACTGAACTGTTAATGATCAATACACGCGAAGCGATCCGATGAAAGCATTGGAAATGGCACCGCCCGAAACGGCTTACGACCAGTACTAGTGGAGGGCGGTGCCCCTTCCAATGCTTGGGCGCAAATGACGTTGTCGCTTGGCACGTACTGTTCTAATGGTGCTGGTTCATAGTAATTTTAAATTTGCTTTCAATTAGGAGTGTTAAGATTGGTTAAAGATTATTTTACAAAGGTGCTAGACGGAATGGCGAAGGGTCTTTTCGCCTCACTCATTATCGGCACAATTCTTCAGCAAATCGGTATCTATACGAATATCGCAGCTCTGACGCAGCTAGGACAGCTGGCCAAGCTGTTCATGGGGCCCTGTATTGGTATTGGAATCGGCATGGCAAGGCAAGGGAAGCAGTTTACCGTGATCAGCGCCGCCATCGCAGGTGCTATTGGGGCTGGATCCATCAATCTCGCAGCCAGCCCGGCCACCATCGCCGTTGGCGAACCTATGGGTGCTATGATTGCCTCCCTCGTAGGCATTGAGGTGGCCAAGATGGTGGAAGGAAAATCAAAGTTTGACCTGTTCTTTGCACCGGCTGCTGTGATCTTGGCGGGAGGGTTTACGGGTATTTTTATTTCCCCCTTTATCTCAAGCTTTATGAGCAGCGTTGGAAGCTTTATCAATCAGATTACTCTACTCCAACCTCTGCCTATGGGCATTCTTTTGGGCGTTGTTGTCGGAATGATTTTGACCCTTCCCATTTCTTCCGCTGCTCTTTGCATTGCTATCGGTATCAATGGCCTGGCTGCCGGTGCCGCCCTTGCAGGCTGTTGCGCTCAGATGGTGGGTTTTGCCGTCTGTAGCTACCGAGAAAACAAAGTTTCGGGCTTGCTTGCCCAGGGACTGGGAACCTCGATGTTGCAGGTTCCTAACATCATCAAAAATCCCTACATTTGGCTTCCTCCCACCCTTGCCGGTGCTGTCTGCGGGGGCCTTGCCACCATGGTCTTTAAACTGGAAACCACCGCTGTCGGTGCCGGTATGGGAACTGCCGGACTGGTGGGTCAATTAACGACCTTAAGCGTCATGGGTGACGGTGCCTTGGTTGCCATTGTGGTGCTGCACTTCCTCATTCCAGCCGTAATCAGCCTTGTGACTTGCGAATTGATGCGGAAAAAAGGCCTTATTAGGTTGGGAGATATGAAATTATAAAACGATAACCTACTAACTATCATGAGTATTTCGGAGGTACATTATTATGCTGTCACCACGTCAAGTGCATTTGGATTTTCATACATCGGAGCATATCGCCGACATTGCTAGGGACTTTAACCCGGCCGACTTTGCCAAAACGGTAAAGGAAGCCTTTGTCAGTTCCGTAACGGTTTTTGCTCGCTGTCATCATGGTTGGCTTTATTATCTGTCGGAAAAATTCCCAGAGTTGGTTCATCCGAATTTGATCAACAAAAATCTCTTGTTGGAACAAGTTGAGGCCTTACATGCCCAGGGTATTAAGGCTCCGATCTACATAACCATCCAATGGGACTATCATTCCGCAACGACCCATCCCGAATGGCTGATTCGCAATAAGGACGGCTCCCACCAGGGAAGCTCCTTTACAGAGCCAGGTTTTTATCAGGCTCTTTGCGTGAATACGAGCTACTTTGACTTTCTGTTGGCGCAAACAGAGGAAGTCTGCCAACTATTTGCTGACAAACTGGATGGATTGTTCTTTGATATCGTTGGAATCCGACCCTGCTGGTGCTCGGCCTGCCGCAAGGAAATGAAAAATCTGGGTATCAACCTAAATGATGATGAGGCCGTCCGAGCTTTTGCCAAGAAGGTTATGACCCGCTTCAAAAACAGAATGACGGAAGCCGTTAGAAAGCACAACAAAGACTGCAGTATCTTCTATAATGCCGGACACATCGGGCCTGGAACCAAAGACAGTGCAGACAGCTTTTCTCATTTCGAACTGGAAAGCCTGCCCTCTGGCTCCTGGGGCTACTTACATTTCCCAGCAACCGCCCGCTATGCCCGCAAACTGGGGAAAGACTGCCTTGGCATGACCGGGAAATTCCACACCGAGTGGGGCGACTTCCACTCCCTGAAAAACCAAGCAGCCCTGGAATTTGAGTGCTTTCGGATGCTCAGTTTTGGGTTCGCCAGCTCCATCGGGGATCAAATGGAACCCACAGGCAAGCTGAACAAAGCGACCTACAAGCTGATTGGAAAGGTATATGAGCAATTTGCGCACTACGAGGAATGGGCAAGACCCAGCAAGCCTCTGGTACAAGTGGGCGTGTTTACCTCCGAGAGCTATACAAAGGAATTCCAAGTGCCTGCTGATCTTTTTGGGGCAAATCAAATGCTAGAAGAGTTGGCCGTCCAATTTGATATCCTGGATGCTGAGATGGATTTTTCCGACTATGAGCTGCTGATTGTGCCGGACAGCTTTACAGTAGACCCAGCGTTTCAGCAAAGGTTGGATGCTTATGTCAACCAGGGCGGAAAGGTCATTGCTTGTCATAAGGGTGGCTTTAATCCAGAAAGCGGCGAATATCCGCAAGGATATGGGCTCAGCTTTTTAGAGGATACGCCCAAGGTTCCTGAGTTTCTGGTGGCTGAAGGCCCTATGGCCAAGGGACTAGAAGAAGGGAACGAGTATGTCATCTATCTGCCGGGCGTAAGGGTACAGCCAACCGCCGCCGAGGTTTTGATCCAGTCCAATGAGCCGTACTTCAATCGTGCCGGGGATCAATTCTGCTCCCATCGCTACACCCCCTCCTCCAAGAAGGGTGCAAACCCAGCAGTACTGAAAAATGGTTCTATTATTTTCTTTGCCCAACCCCTCTTTTCCCAGTACCGGCACAATGCCCCGAACTGGTGTAAGACCTTGATTTCAAACGCCTTGGATCTCTTACTGCCAAGCCGCTATGTCCGTCACAATGGCCCCTCCAGCTTGAATGTATCTTTGCTTGAGCAAAAGGACAAGGGGCGCGTCACCCTTCATTTGCTGTCCTACATCCCGATTCGAAAGTCGGCAAGCATTGATATTATTGAGGAAGCTTCTGAGATAACGAACTTGAAGCTAACAGTAAACCTTCCCTATCCCATCAAGTCCGCCAGTGTCGTCCCTGGTCTTGACGGAGACAAGAAGGAAGTAAGGCTTTCAGGAAATGAGCTTTTTATTCCTTATATGAAAGGGTATACGATTGTTGAACTGAGTGTTTAAACAGAAATTTAATGCAAGTAATTTTTAGCTCACAACAAAAAAGCCGGTATAGTTTCCGTAAACGGATACTATACCGGCTTTTTTGCTTAATAAACCTGTAATTCTAACCACTCGATGGTAAACCCATCTTTGATAGCGGCAGTTTCAATGATACTAATAAGGGGAAACTCGTAGTCGTTAACCAGTTCAAATTCATAAACCGGGCAGTCCGGGGAAACTTGATCCAGTTGGGTCAGGCCGATGAACTTGGCAGGCTTGGTGTTGACAAAGACGGAAAAGTTTTCGGCTGTCAGCAGTGTGTCGGGGATCTTAGCAGACGCACCGATCAGCAAGCGAACTTGATGCTCAGGATTGATTTTACCGTTTTGTATCCTGGTGGGAATATAATAGACCGCATTGCCTGGGGCAGGGGCCTCCTGTTTAATTGGCAAGGGATAATTGTTTCTGGTACCGGGTGCTACAATGTCACTGTAGGTGACTACGTGCCTTCTTTTTAGCTTCGATAGTTTTTCTATTGAACCGAAATTCTTTAAGAAGGTAGGATAACTTTTGTACCCGACGACGGAATTATCTGTAGCGTCATCCTTTATTTCCTCTGGGGTATCCATGTAATTAAACGTGTAAACCTTGTCGGCGCCCAGGGCAAGCATGGCAGAAGCTGTGCCTGCTGCCGTTTCTATGGTGTTGTACATGGGCTTGCGTGGGTTTTTGTACATTCCTTCAATGAGGACTTCCATCCCTGGAGCTAAAACGATCCCTGTTCCGTGTAAGATCTTTTTCCATACATCAACCGGAATGTCGTTGTCTATGCTTCTCCAACGAGGGGTTGGCGTGATTAGATCAATCAACTGGTTTTGAATCAAATAAAAGACATCAAATCCAAAGCGCAAGGCTTTTTCCGGTGTTGAGGGAACTCGGATGGATACCTTTATCTTTTCATCTTTTCCTTTGACTAAGTCACGGACCCTTTTAACAAATTCGTTGATGATTTCTATGCCTTTTTCCAGTCCAAGGTAATTGAAAGAATAAACTTCTCTCATGAAGTCCAGTTCAATGCCCGCAATAGGATAACGCATAACCAACTCTTCGATAATCTTAAAGTAATACTCCCTTACTTCCTCAAAGCTGTAATCCAAAGCCCTGTCCCAATAGTAGCAAGGCTCTCTGTGAGGGGTAATCTGCATATGCTTGGCGCTTTTGGTAAAGGCTGAGTGTAAATAATGATCTGGATCATCTGAATTATGGATATCGTTCATGCGAATGGAGACCCAAGGTTCAATGCCTACCTCCCAGGATCTTTCAAACCAAATTTGATACAGATCCAGGCCTTGATTCATTAAATCATAAGCTATTTCTATGTATTCATAATTTCCTGTTGCTTTTATGCTTCCGTCCTTAATTTTTTTGTATCTATCAACGGCCGATTCGACTATCTTTGAATCATACCAGGCGAGGCTGGCTGTTGGATTAAAAAAGATGGCTTCGACATCTGTATTGGCATATTGGTCTATAAACTCTAAAAGCTCTTTCTTTCCCGGTTTGATACCAGCAAGCTTTCTTGTCCACAGAAAATGAGTACAGTCTTCGTTAATGATCAGGTTTCCCATGTTATACCTCCAATGATTTATCGTTTGCAAAGCTGAGTCAAAATTATAGTCAAATCAACGCTTAATTTCAAGAAGATTCTCAAAAATAATGAAGAAATTTTCTCTTCATCATTTACTCATACCAAACCATTTCCCCTTGATTCAACAAATACACAATCAGCTCTTTCACAGGCATCTGTGTACCCTTTTCCAAGGCGCTTTTATAAAAGCTTAGCTGAATCCGATAGCGCTCCTTGATTTTGGTCAAATCCCTTGTGCGGTCTGTCTTGTAATCAACCAGAACCAAGGCACCTTCTTCTTCAAAATACAAATCAATAATTCCAGAGACCATCACACCGCTTAAGTCATTTTCTGGGAAATCATGAGTATCCAGCCCTGTTTGAAAGCTGCTTCGCCCTTCGCTTGTGTCGGGAATGAGCATGGTAAAGGGCTGCTCTCTTTTTACGAAATTGGAACGCCGGATTCGGTCGCCGAGGGCAGAGTTTACAAAGTTCTCAATACTGGCAATATTGATCCTTCGGGCTTCTCTTTCCTCCATAAAGTTTCTTTCCACCAGACCGTTAATAAAAGAAAGAATGCGGTCATAGTCCCTATGGAAATTAAAATCAATCTTTTCCATCACGGTATGGATCGCCTTGCCCACCTGCAAGGAAGACGGAGGTTGATTTTCTGTCAAGAACTTGGGCGTGTCGTATGAACTGTAATCCCGTATCAGTTCTACGCTCTCCCTGTCTTGACCTTGGTTCATCCGTTTGATTTCCGAAATCGAAAGCTTGCCTGGGGTGTTTGCAGCGTGGGCGTAGGGGTAAACCCAGGGAATGGAATCCAAAGCACTGGATTCCAGTGGTTTAGATTCAATGGAAATGGAATCTAAACCACTGTCTGCGTTAGTGTTCAGATTCATGTCTATACTAGAGTCTCCCTCATTATCCGCATTATTGTCAGCCTCCTCTTCTACACTGTCGCTCTTCTCATTCGATTCAAAATCCTCCTTGCTGAACAGAGAGATCCGAATATTCCCTTGATTGGTGTTTTGAACAGCCATCAAGACCCAATCCATAAAGCAGCGGGCCTTAATGGTGCAAAAGGAGGGCAAGGGCCCATCCTGGGTTTCTCCCAACTGCGATACGCCTTTACCAAATTCTGGGACGGTTCCGGTCAAAATCAGTTTCTCCTTAGCCCGAGTCATAGCAACATACAGTACCCGCATTTCCTCCGATAAGGCCTCCAGCTTCACCGCCTTGGACAGGGCGATGCGGGGCAAGGTGTTTGAGATCACGCGATCTTGCAAATCCACATAGACTGGCCCAAAGCCTAGGTCTTGATGCAGAATCAGTTTATCCTTCAAGTCACCTGTATTGAAGCGCTTGCCTAGGGAGCTGACAAAAACCACAGGAAATTCAAGCCCCTTGCTTTTATGAATAGTCATGATTCTTACCAGATTTTCATTTTCCGATTGAAGCTTTGCGTCGCCCTGGTCGGCATCCTGATTTTTCAATTTCTCTATGTAACGGATGAAGTGGAACAAGCCTTTAAAGGAGGATTCCTCGTAATTTTGCGCGGATTCAATAAGGGCGTAGAGATTAGCCTGCCGCTGTGCTCCGTCTGGAAGCATCGCCAGATACCCCATATAGCCGCAATCCGAGATAACCTGATTAATCAGTTGGCTGATGGGAACCATAGCCGAACAGTCCCGCCAGGAATGAAGCTGCTGTAAAAAGTACAGCAGCTTGTTTCGCAAAGCCTCATGCTCCAACCCCAGGGCTTCATACTCCTGCACATATTTTTGTAGCGCCTCATAATAGCAGCCGTCACAGAGCAAGCGAATTTCCATCAAGTCCTCCGGTGTAAGCCCATAGGCAAAGGAGTGAAGAACAGCAATCAAATGGATGTCCTGCCGTGGATTGTCGATTAACTGCAAGAAGCTCAGAAGCGTACTGACTTCAAGGGATTGATAAAAACCCCTGGAGCTGCTGATAAACAAGGGAATCCCGGATCTTGCAAAGACCTCCATGAAAGCCTCCTCAACGGAAAAGACGCTGCGAACCAAAATGACTATATCCCCATAGCGTATGGGTCTATAATCCCCGTTTTCAAAAATGTGGGTGTCATTTTCAAACAAGCCCTGAATCCTTTTCACGATCATTTCTGCTTCATAATGAGCCTTGCTTAGCTCCTGGATGAACTGAAACTCTTCTGGGAGTGAAAGTTCCTCATCGTCTGTTTCCTCCAAGACCTTTGTTTCATAAACCAGCACCTCCACTTCGTTACTACAAGCCAGAGGCTCTGGGGGAAATTCTTTTTTGGGGTAAAGACATACACTTTCGTCATAACACAGGCCGCCTATCTCCTCACTCATAAGACGCCTAAAGAAAAAGTTGATCCCTTCCAAAACAGAAGCACGGCTTCTAAAATTTTGGGTCAAGATCACCTTGGCGTGATTTGGGTTCTGATACTTGCTCAAAAAAATCTCCGGCCTAGCCAGACGAAATTTGTAAATGCTTTGCTTCACATCACCTACCATAAAGCGGTTGTTATTAGAAACGGCCGACAAGATCAACTCCTGGGACAGATTACTGTCCTGATACTCGTCCACCATCACTTCCACAAATTTTTCCCGAAGCAAGCGGGCGTGGGCGCTAATTTCATCCCGCCTCTTCCCGGTCAAGATATCCAGGCACAAATGTTCCATATCGTTGAAGTCCAAAATATTTTTTTCACTCTTTGCCTGCTCCAGCCTGTCCATAAACTTCACCAAGAGCTTCTCCAGGGCATTTAAAAAAGGATAGAAGGCTCGGACATCCTCCAACAGCAAGTCCAGCGGTTTTGGGAAGAAGGCTTTGAGCAGATTTTTTAGGGGATCTTTTACACCTTTGTTGCGAAGCGTCTGCACCTCTTCCTTATAGAGCACCTCACCCCGGTAGGACGGCAGCCGCTCAAAGCTTACAGTCGAAAGCCCCCTATACAGCTCGGCTAGGTCTGAAACGGCCAGCAAGCCCTCGATCAAGCTCCGATCGCTTTCTAAGGCGGGAAGATACTTAAACGGCCCTTCTGCGGCCATGGCCAAGGCGATCGCCTGCCGGTTAGCCTCCCGTATCGCCAAAAGCTCTCTGCGAATCTCCCGAAGATAAAGCGAATGCCAAGCATCCTCGCTAAAAAAGCGCTCCACCTTCTCCGAAAGCCAAGCCCTTGGGCTTGCAGAGCTGCGGATGAAATCAAAAATCCGTAGGAGCAGTCTTTTGAGGCTTTCATCCTTGGTGGGGTCACCGTAGGCCTCGACCAGATTAAAAAAGTCTTGATTCCGGTCGCTATACTCCTCCAGAAAAACTTCTTCTAGGATTTCGTTTTTCAAGAGCTTATTTTCGTTTTCATCTGCGATCTTAAAGCCGGGGTCCAGCTGGATCAGATGAAACCCGGAGCGCAAGACATATAGACAAAAGGAATGAATGGTTGAAATCTGCGCCTTATTTAATAGAAGAATTTGTCTTTGCAGCTGGTCATCCTCCGGCTTCTGTTCCAAAAGGGCAGAGAGGGCCGAATGAATCCGCTCCCGCATTTCATTAGCTGCCGCCTCCGTAAAGGTGACCACCAAGAGCCGATCCAGATCCACCCCCTGATAAAGATGCTGCAAGATCCTTTCCACCAGCACCGCTGTCTTCCCCGAGCCCGCCGAAGCCGAGACGAGCAGCTCCCCCTTCGTAAAAATCGCTTTCTGTTGTTCCTCTGTAAAGTTTGCCGGCATAGTTCCCTCCTGAACATTTTCTAAATCTTTCTAAAACCTTGGGCGGAGGAAGGGAAAAACTTTTTCAAACGGCGAAAAAGTTTTTCCCTTCCAGACCCAACAAGTTGGTTCACCCCACCCCCCTCTATCCCTTTTCAAAAAGTCGGACATAGGGGTGGCATAAATCCCACCGAAAATTTTGAAAGACCCATTTTTTTATTAAGACCATTCGAAATGAATTTTTCTTATTGATTTTGTTGACATGAATTATTCGTTATGGTAGTATAACAAAGTTAAAGCCGCTCGACAATGGTTTTGAAAGTCCTGTGCAACATTGGGCACCATACTCGGCGAGTTCTGTTGAAAAGGAGGATCATCCATGTACGCAATTATTGAGACAGGCGGAAAGCAATTTAAGGTAAAACAAAACGACATCATCACCGTTGAAAAGCTTGGTGTTGAGGCCGGGGCTTCTTATGTTTTTGATAAGGTGTTGGCTGTTGCCAAAGACGAAGAAGTTACCTTCGGCGCACCCTACGTTGAAAACGCTACCGTAAATGCAACCGTAATCGGCGACGGAAAGGCTAAAAAAGTGATTATATACAAATATAAATCCAAAAAGACCTTCCACAAGAAAAAAGGGCACAGACAACCCTTCACTAGGATTAAAATTGAAGCCATCAATCTATGATTAAGGCCTGCTTTTATCGGAATATGAACGGGGACATTTATTCTGTCAACGTTACGGATCACGGCTCCAAAATTGTATGTGCGGCCGTTTCTGCTCTGGTCTTGAACACGCTGAATTCCATTGAAACTTTTACGAAAGAAAAGCTTGAATACGCCTTTAACGAAGAAGGCGGATTTTTGGAATTTACGCTTCCGGAGATTCAGAACGGAAAACAAAACCCCGAGGTTCGTTTATTGTTAAATTCCCTTTACCTGGGGCTCACCAGCATAAAGGAAGAATACAAAGGCAGCATAAAAGTAATGGACAATGCTGATGATCAAAACCAGTCAAAGCAGCCTGTGATTGATAGTCAATAACAGATGGCAAATAAGAGGCCGTAAAACGGCAATGGAGGTGTAGAATGCTTAAATTAAATCTTCAGTTTTTTGCTCATAAAAAAGGTGTGGGTTCAACCAAGAACGGCCGCGATTCCGAATCCAAGCGTCTTGGTGTGAAGCGTGCTGACGGTCAAGTCGTAAAAGCCGGCAACATTCTTTATACCCAAAGAGGAACAAAGATTCACCCAGGCTTAAACGTTGGCAGAGGTTCAAACGACAACCTTTTTGCTCTAATTGAAGGCCGTGTAAGATACGAAAGAAAAGGCAGAGACAAAAAGCAAGTTTCCGTTTATCCTTTAGAGGCTTAAAAGATAAAAAGCTAAAACCGTGGGGGGAAGGAGAAGAAAACTTTTTTCAAACGGCGAAAAAAGTTT
>CAZSXS010000018.1:0-46928 GCA_964611385.1 uncultured Defluviitaleaceae bacterium | reverse complement strand
CAATACATATTTTAACTTGTTTTGTCTCTTTTGACAATTACCGCATAGACCCTAGACTATTTACGTTTCTTGTATGAACAAGAAGACCACCCTTTAGATGATTTTGATTATGAATTGGCTAAACGAGCTGATGAGGGAAGGACAGGGGAAACAATAACGCTTGAAGCACTTATGGAAGAACTTGGTATAACCAATGAAGACCTACAATAATGCAAATATTGTAAAAAAGAGCGGTAAATATTTAGCCGCTCTTTTTGTTGTTTGTACAACGTTACGATATTCTTTTTGTAACTCCTTAAGTCCTTCCTCACTTTTTAAAGGTGATACAGTATTTGTATCATCATCATCAGGTACGTAAGCGCAACATATAAATACACCCATCAAAAAGCCAAAAAGCGATGTATAATCCCTCCACAAGAGGAAATTACACATCGCCTTTTTTCTGTACCCTCATCTCAATATGAATCCAACTCACTTCATCTGGCATGAGCCTAGCAAAGTATCTGACCAAGGAAAAAAGTCAGAAATCCTATCCATTTGGTTCTTAACAATAATAGAAGGAAGATGGGTAAAGAGGAAAATTAAGTACTTAAGTACATTTAACCCATTCGCCTTTACCGTTTCAATAATACTATAGGCCAAAGCGCTGGCCTCTGCGCCATTGGGTGTATCTGCGAAGAGCCAATTTTTCCGACCGATGGTAAAGGGGCGGATCATGTTCTCAGCTCGGTTATTTGAAAGGGAGATATGGCCGTCCAATAAAAAGGCATTCAAATAAGGCCGTTGGTTATCTGCATAAGTAACGGCTTTCCCTAATGCTGATCCCTGCAAGGGGCTTACAGGATACAAAGGCAGGGCATTCACATACTTTTGATACATCACAAAAGCAGCGTTTTCAGGTGAAGCCAAGCCATGGGGTATAACGGCTGTGGGTACTTCCGCTCTGACGATGGTTGCCTCATCTGTTTCCTTTTCACAAGCTACACAGGCATAGGTTTCGGTATAGACCTTGCTCAACAGATATTGTGCCAGGAGGATGACAAGCTCTTCTCTGACCAACACCTTACCGATGAGTTTTAAGTCACTTTCACAGATGTTACACTTCAACTCTTCCTCAGAACGCTGGAGGATGACTTCTTCAACCGGCAGGCCTTGAGCCAACTCTTCCTTTGTGCGTTTCGGCTTCCGCGTATGTGCCTGAATAAGGGTTTCAAGCCTAGGCTCAGGTTCATTTGCCTCTGTGCAGACTTCCGCTTCATTGAATAGGGTGAGTTGCTCCATTGCGTCATAAAGCGTAAAGCGACCCTTCTCACTTGAACGCCCATACAGTGCCTTTTGTGCGTTCTTGTACAGTTCGTTTACCCGCTGTAATTCTGCGGTCAACTCTTCTACTTTGGCAGCCAGCATTTTGTTTTGTTCAGTCAAAATACTATTTTGATGTATTAGGCTACGGATTAGTTCCAAGAGCGTGCTTTGGTCTAGCATATCCTTGTTTTTTTCCAGTTCTTGAAGCAAGCTATATTCAGTTGTATTATTTTCCTAGGGCACTTCAATTTTCTTCATGTTTAAATGATAACACAAACAGCCCGAAATTTGGAGTGTTTTCGGGCTCTTTCTTTATATTTTTATGCTTTCTTTTCACCTAGGGCGTGTCTGAAAAATAAATGTTGCACAAAATAACATAGTAAGGGATAATTTTCCAAAACAAGTAGCGAGGATTGAAAAGTAATGATAAGACGCCATGAGATAAGCGACCATGACTGGGAGCGCATAAAAGATACAATACCACCTGAAAACACAGGTAAAGGCAGACCGTCAAAGTCAAATCGACTTATGCTCAATGGGATGCTTTGGAGATCTAAGACCGGCTCACCTTGGCGTGACCTACCAGAACGGTTCGGATCTTGGAAAACTGTATATTCACGCTTTCGTTTATGGAACCAAAACGGTGTGTTCCAGAATCTTTTTGAATCCCTATCTGCCGATGCAGATATGCAAGATGTCTCTATAGACAGCACCTCCTGTAAAGCACACCAACATGCGGCAGGGGCAAAAAAGGGACTGAAAATGCCGAAACAAACCAAGACATAGGCTTGTCTCGCTGCGGTAGGAATACCAAAATACATGCTGTTGTAGATGCTCTGGGCAATCCCATAAAACTATTCCTAACACCGGGCAATGTCAATGATTGCGCTGCCGCTATAGGAACTCTATCAGGCGTATCGTTTGCGCGAAGTAATGTTTTAGGGGACAAAGCATACGGGACAGTTGAAATTCGCGCGTACATTGAGTCCCAAGGGGCAACTTATTGCATACCGCCTAAATCCAACGCCGCCCAACCCTGGGAATGTAATTATAACCATTACAAAGAGCGTCATGTTGTTGAATGCTTTTTCAATAAACTCAAGCAATTTCGAGGCATTGCGACGCGTTATGATAAACTTTCGCTTCGCTTTTTGAGCTTCGTTTTTCTAGCTTCTACCATGATTTTATTGAAATAGCACAATAATGCAGATTTTTCAGACACGCCCTAAAAGCGAGTGCTAAAATTTTAAGCACTCGCTTTTAGTTTTTAAAAAAACCGCCAACTTTTCGCTATTTGATTTGCTGTTAGATAGGACAAAATAAATCACCTCAGGATAATTATATTCCCCTATCGGAAAATTCCGCTTGTGTCAAAAAATCAAGGAAACGGCGCAAAAGTAGAATGAAGACAGCAGAAGGAGCTGTCCCAATAGGCACTTATCGCTATTTTTTCAATGTCAAATTATCTAACAAAATTTTTTCAATCATTAGGTTCCAATCGCCATCAAACTCAACGCCTTCCATCGTCACAATACCAGCAAGACCATGGACAACAGACCAAACAGCGATGAAGTTTTGCATTTGCAAGGGCTCTGGTATGTTGAGTTTATCCATGAGAAGAAATAACGCAGTTGGCTCACCCTCCAAGTGTTTGTAGCTCTCAGCAGCCTTTTGGTCGTCACTCAGGACGATTTTGATATTGCTTTGGTTAAACAAGAATGGGTAGTAGTTAGGATTATCCACAAAGAAATAGATATATGCTTTTCCGATTGTAAGCAGAAGCTTGTCCGAATCACTGCACTTCTCTATCGCTTCATTCAGGATGGAAACGAATTTTTCCAAGACATATTGCTTCATAGCCTCCAACATATCTTCCTTATCTTTAAAATGGGCATATGGTGCGCCACGGCTGACATTGCATTTAGCAGCTACCTTACGCAAGGAGCATCCGCTTACCCCTTCTTCATTTACCATCTGGATACCAGCTTCAATTAGTGCAGCGCGTAAATTACCATGATGGTATGGTTTCGTATTCATAGTCTTGCCCCTTTCATTTTTTTCAATTATAACTTCCAGTCTTGACATAGTCAAGATGCTGTACTATAATACGCATCATGACGACGTCAAGATTATAAGCAATGTCAAGATTAAATATTGGAGGTAGTTTATGACAAACACAAAGCTATTCACACGCAATTTCACATTTCTTGTTTTGGGGCAGGTCAGTTCCCTCATGGGGAATGGAATTCTAAAACTCGCCCTGTCTCTTTATGTGCTGGACATCACCGGATCGGCAGCAATTTTCGCAGGACTTTTGTCTATCGCAACCATACCCACAATATTATTATCACCCCTAGGTGGTGTTCTTGCAGACCGGGCAAATCGCAGAAACGTAATGGTAGGAATTGACCTCCTTTCAGGTATAAGCGTATTGGGGGCATTCCTCCTATTCAAAGAAAGTTATGCGCTTACCCTCATCGGTGTGTTGCTGGTGATACATTCGATTTTAAGCGCGTTTGAATCTCCTACTGTTCAGGCTTGTGTACCGCAAATGCAAGCAGGTGAAAATATAATAAGAGCCAATGCCGTAATCAATCAGGCGGCAGCGATTTCCGGCTTGGTAGCTCCCATACTTGGAGCTATTCTTTACACGGTCTTTGGCTTGCAGAAAATTATGGTGGTTTGTGCGGCTTGCTTCTTCCTTACGGCATTGCTGGAGTGTTTTATCAAGCTAGCTTATGTAAAAGCAGAAACCAGCAGCAATATTATTTCTACTATTCGATCTGATTTTGCAATCAGTTTTCGATTTATTTCAAAGGAACAGCCACAGATATTAAAGTTACTGCTACTGGCGGCGGCTCTTAATTTTCTGCTTGTCGGTGTGGTGGTCGTCGGATTGCCATATCTTGTGCGAACAATACTCGGTTTGAGTGCAGAAGCTTTGGGGGGCGCTTCAAGTGCATTGGGTCTATCTGCAATTCTTGGCGGCCTGACAGCTGGACTTTTGGTGTCTAAGTTAAAAATAAAGAAACTGCACACTCTGTTAGTAGCGATTGGCTTGTCACTCATCCCCATTGGGATTGCTTTTCTTGCCCCGGATGCAGTTTGGGTGAAATATGCTGTGATTGTTGCAGCTCTGTTCATCTGTCAATTCCTTATTATGATCTTTTCCATATTTGCGTTGTCCATCATTCAGCAAAGGACACCCAACGAGCTAATAGGCAAGGTGATGGCCTATACCACAACCGTTTCCTTATGTGCCCAACCTTTGGGGCAAATCATATATGGTTTTGTGTTCGACGGATTATCCCACTCTCTCTTTTGGGTTTTCCTGATTACTGGGCTTGCCACAGCCATAGTCGGAGCCCTATCAAAACGGACTTTTGTTAAGATAGATGCGACTCTTCTAAACGGAGAAATTACACCACAGTAACTATTTTACGTTTGCCATTGCCGATTTTAACCAAAGCGCATTCAAAAAACAGTGTTCAGAAGAATAGAAAAAAATAAGATTAATTTTCAAAATTTATATTGACATACGTGTCAACATCGGCTATAATAATGACATGAAGTTCAATTTAACAATTTAATACGAAAAACGATAACCATGGTCAGCAGACACACGCTAAATTTTCATGGATGGTGATGGGTTAAAGCGTTGATGGCTGTTGAAAGGAGAGTACAATGCCAAAAGTAAAAAAAGAATACTTTGTTGAAAAAGAAAAAATGATTGTAGAAGCAGCGATTCGGGTATGTAAAACCAAACCCGCTTATTCAGTTACAATGCGCGATGTTGTAAAGGAGTGCGGAATCAGCCAAGGTGGGATATATTGCTACTTCTCAGATATTGACGAGATTTTTGCCGAGATAATAAACAGTACCTACAGCCAAAATCAAATTCTCCGCAACATCATGGAAATTTTTGAAAGTGATAAATCTCCAAACGAGATTATTATGGATTCATTCGCATTGTTGGGTCGATTTACGGATGCGATGATAAGCCAATATGGAAATCTGCTTTACGAGCTAAACGCTGTTTATTTAAACGAACCTGAAAGAGGTCGGAAGATACAGGATAGGATAAAGGTTAACAATGACAGTGACGTTTTGCTTGGTAAGATATTTGAGTTTATACAAATCAACATTGCAAATGGTACTTTTCGGCCATCTATGCCCAAGGAGCACATATTGTTGCTCATTGGTATTGCCATTCAGGGTATTGCTAGAACAATTACTTTCCCTGAAAATGTCGCTGTTATGCAAGCGCAATTTGGTGTAACAAAGGAATACACAATGGCGCAAGGCATGATGCAGATCTTATCGCAAACAATCGTTGGGATACTGAAAAATAACTATGATGGGGGACATTGTGATGAAGCAAAATGAATGGGTTGTAAAAACGGAAAAGTTGGTAAAGGCATTTAGGGGACAGGAGATTATAAAAAGCTGCAACATGAACGTCCGGCAAGGTAGCATTTATGGTTTTTTAGGGGCAAACGGTGCAGGGAAAACCACTGTCTTTAAGATGTTGACAGGATTACTACTTCCTACAGCTGGAAAAGCTGAGGTGCTAGGTCTGGACGTGGTTGAACATCGGGATGAGATATTAAAAAATATTGGCAGCATGATTGAGGTTCCTATTTTCTACGATCACTTAACAGCTACTGAAAACCTCGAGATTCACCTGTCGTACATGGGTGTACAGGGTATAGGTATTTCCACTGCACTTGAACTTGTGGGATTGGAGCCGTCAAACAAGAACCTTGTTTCCCGCTACTCTCTTGGTATGCGGCAACGACTGGGAATTGCAAGGGCTTTGGTACATGACCCTAAGCTGTTAATCTTAGACGAGCCTATCAATGGCCTTGACCCAATGGGGATACGAGAAATGCGTGAATTGTTTTCGAGGTTGGTGCGTGAGAAAAACATAACCATTCTGCTTTCTAGCCACATCCTAAGCGAAATTGAACAGATAGCAGACACCGTGGGCGTAATTGTAAGCGGAACTATTGTGGAAGAAACCGATTTGTCGAAGGTTAGAGAGCGGTATCCAACTGGTTTGGAAGATTACTTTTTCAATATTATGACTGGAGGAAATAGAAATGAATAATTTAATGAAACTGGAGCTGAAAAGAAATAAAACTCGTACCTACCTGATTGCCACGATCATTTCATTTTTTGTGGTGACAGGCTTCACTTACCTTATGGCTTATGCTCCTCAGCTTAGTCCAGAAGACCCTAGCCTGCTTCTGTTCCGTAGTTATGAAAATATTATTTCAATGGCTACATTTATCTCCATGGGAATTTTTAGTGTCCTTTCTGCTGTAATGTATTCTCGCTTTGTGATTGAGGAATATGCCGGAAAACGCACAACATTGTTGTTTTCATATCCGGTTAGTCGGAAGCGGGTTTTGCTTGCGAAAATCGCTGTTGTAACCCTGTTCACAATTGTAGCTATGATTGCTTGTAGCCTTCTATCTCTTGGTATATTCGCACTGACTGAATTACTATTTCCTATGGTGGAGAATGCATTTACAGTGACCGTGTTCCTTGGGGCTGCAAAGGGTGTTGTGATTATGGCAGTCATCGCTGCAACGTTGGGATTGATAGCGACAGGTATAGGCTTTATTAAAAAATCAGTACCAACCACCATCGTATCAGCGGTTATTATGGTTTCTGTTTTGAGTAATATCGTATCTGGTGCATTAACCAACGTTGGATTTCTGTTTATCCTTACAGGAATATCAGCTTCGGCCGCTATTCTAGTAGGCGTAATACTTATGGGTAAAGTAAATCATATGGAGGTAGAATAAATGGAAGCGTTTTTAGATACTTTATTGAATAACATATTTGGTGGCATGGGCATTGGACTTGTGATTTTCAACGGCATTTTAGGCCTTGCGTTGGTTCTTACTGGCGTATTCATGAATAAAAAGACTGCCTCTAAAAGCAAGAAAACGGTTGGCATGGTTTTGATTTGCATAGGTGTACTTGCAGTTATCTTTGCGATTTTAAGGTTATAAAGCCATAAAAGATGTAGAACCATCACAATACTTTACATATAGAAAAAAAGTTTATCTTCAGTTTATCTTTCTGCTATACTATCCTTGATACTATACTCAGTCTTTAAAAAGCCGCCTTCATTCAATTTTGATAAACGCTGTTGTTTTGTGTGGCGGCTTGCAAAGCGAATCGGTGCTGAGTAAATAGAGCGGAGGTGCCACTATGTTCAACATACTTGTGGTTGAAGATGATAAAAATACAAGAAAGCTTATGGAAGCCATACTGACCCGCGATGGGTACCATGTACTCACTTCCGAAAATGGCGAAAAAGCACTCGAAATGATGGAAACGCAACACGTTGATTTGATTGTGCTCGACATTATGATGCCGGGGATGGATGGCTATACTTTTGCCAAGGAGCTACGCGACGCAAATTCAACGATCCCAATCCTTATGGCAAGCGCTAAACAACTTCCGGAGGACAAGAAAAAAGGATTCCTTGTTGGAACGGATGACTATATGACGAAGCCCATTGACACCGAGGAAATGTTGCTTCGTATTAAGGCGCTTTTAAGGCGTTCGCAGATTGTGAATGAACACAAGCTGACGATAGGCAAAGTCGTATTGGATTATGACGCACTGACCGTTACACGAGAAGAGGATAAGCAAACCCTGCCGCAAAAGGAATTTTACCTATTATATAAGCTTTTGTCTTATCCCGATCGTGTCTTCACACGGATACAGCTTATGGATGAAATTTGGGGTATGGAAACTGAAAGCACGGATACCACCATTAATGTCCATATAAACCGACTTCGTAACCGATTTGAGAATTATCATGAATTTGATATCGTTTCCGTCAGAGGTCTTGGGTATAAAGCGGTGAAAAAAGTATGAAAAAGCAATTTACCAAAAAGCGCTCCTGGAATAAGTTCAGTATTTCTATTCTCATTTTGCTGTCTATTTTTTTGATCTTCATTGCGACTGTAATTATTACAGGCTGCATTGCATACTTGGCAATCAAAACCGGCATCATCGGTAACGCCTCTGCACGGAATCCTGTTAAAATCATGGTAACAGTTCTCTTTGCATGTGTTATTATAGGTACCATCCTCTCCTTCATCGTACGCCCTGTTTATCTGAAACCGATCAAAGAGCTTATAAAAGCAACAGAAAAACTGGCCAGCGGTGATTTTTCTGTTCGGCTTGAAGTGAAGGGGCCTACAGAGATTAACTCATTTATTGAGAGCTTTAATCGTATGGCCGAAGAGCTTGATAACATAGAGGTCTTACGAACGGATTTTATCAATAATTTTTCTCACGAGTTTAAGACGCCTATCGTATCCATCAAAGGCTTTGCGGAAATGCTTAAACATACTGACCTGACGCAAGCGGAACGAGATGAGTATCTGGATATTGTAATTGATGAATCCTCCCGGCTTGCCGCCCTTGCGACCAATGTTCTCAATATGTCAAAGGTCGAAACGCAGACCATACTTTCTTCGACGGCGCACTATAACCTCAGTGAGCAGATCCGTCAATGTATCTTTATGATGGACGCGAAAATCGAAAAGAAGAAAATTGATCTATCTGCTGACATTGATGATCTGAAGATCAATGGAAACAAAGAATTATTAAGCCAGGTGTGGATCAATCTACTTGACAACGCAATTAAATTTACTCCTGACAACGGATTGATCTCTTTATCCGTAAAACAACAGGATGCCGAGGCGATTATAGCCATTAAGGATACTGGCTGCGGGATTAGCAAAGACGACATTCCACGCATATTTGAAAAATTTTATCAAGCCGACACTTCTCACGCAACAGCAGGCAACGGTATTGGGCTTTCTATGGCAAGAAAGATTATTGAACTGCACAACGGGAAAATATCTTGTGAAAGCGCAATGGATGTGGGATCTACCTTTACAGTACATCTGCCGCTGGAATAAAACTTCATACAGTGCAGTGCTATTCAGCTTTGACGGTTTAAGAACACCTTGTACATGGAAATACTCCTGTACAAGGTGTTCTTTTTTTATATAATCATGAAGCTCGAAAAGTTAATTTTCAGTTTACTTTTCTGTGCTATCATAGATCCATGCCAAACGCTAATCTCAAACAAAGGAGCAAGAACGATGTTACAAATAAAAAATGTCAGAAAGCAGTATGTCACGGGGGGCTTAACCCAAATAGCGCTCAATGATATTAGTCTCAATCTGCGGGATAGCGAATTTGTCGCTATCCTTGGCCCTAGTGGTTCGGGCAAGACCACTCTTTTGAATATCATCGGGGGGCTAGATCGTTACGACAGCGGCGACCTGATCATCAATGGGGTGTCCACGAAAAGGTATAAGGACAGGGATTGGGATTCCTACCGCAATCACACCATAGGCTTTGTCTTTCAAAGCTATAATCTAATCCCTCATCAATCCATTTTGGCAAATGTTGAGCTGGCTCTCACCATATCGGGTATCTCAAAGAGTGAACGCAAACAGCGCGCAAAGGAAGCCCTTACCGAGGTAGGACTTGGTGATCAGCTCCACAAACGTCCAAACCAAATGTCTGGTGGCCAAATGCAGCGTGTAGCGATTGCCCGTGCGCTTGTAAACAACCCCGATATTCTTTTGGCGGATGAGCCGACAGGTGCTTTGGACTCTGAAACCAGTGTTCATATTATGAACTTATTAAAAGAGGTTGCGAAGGACCGCCTAGTAATTATGGTAACGCATAACCCCGAATTGGCAGAAGAATATGCGAGCCGCATTGTGAAGCTGCGTGACGGGAAAATCACAAATGACACCAATCCATACCCTGTGGACGAATCGAAGCTCAGCCAACCAACACACAAAAACATGGGCAAGGCTTCAATGTCCTTCGCAACTGCGCTTACGCTCAGCTTTAACAACCTACGCACCAAAAAAGGCAGAACCCTATTGACCTCTTTTGCAGGCTCCATCGGTATTATTGGCATTGCACTGATTTTATCGCTTTCGACTGGTGTTAATGATTATATTGCAGACATTCAAAGAGATACCATGGTATCCTATCCCATCACAATCGAGGCACAGTCCTTTGATATCAGCAGTATGCTTGCCGCCGGACGAGAACATGCCAACGAGAAGCTAGACCACGATCTTGATGCCGTATATTCCAATTCAAGAGGCTTGGAAATGGCAAGCAAAGCCACAACAAACTTAAAGAAAAACAATTTGACCCTGTTTAAAGAATATCTTGATAACAAAGACAATGAAATCCATCAGTACATTGGTTCAAATGGTATTGTCAGTTCCTATAAAGTATCCTTCGATACCTATACCTACGACCCAAATGGAGAGCTTGTAAACACAGACGGAAGTTCCTTTTTATCGAACGGCTCTATGCGTATGATGGGCCGACCTCCCATGGCTAGTGGCGGAATGTCTATAATGGGTATGTCTTCGTCCGCATCTGGTAATTTCAAAGAACTATTGGCTGGAAACGATGGCAAGCTAGTCAGTACAGCGATCACGGACAATTATGATATTGTTTACGGAAATTTACCGACCGCATACAATGAGGTACTCATTGTTTTAGATAAGAACAACGAAATTTCCGCTTCGACGCTTTACGAGCTAGGATTATTACCTTCAAGTGAGTATAGGGAATTCCTAGAAAAAATCGAAAAAGGCGAAACGATAAGCTTTGAAACCCAAAAATGGAGTTACGAGGACATTTCCAAACAAAGCTTTTATATGATTCCTACTTGTGATTACTATGTTGAAAACGAAAATGGCTTGTTCGAATCTGTTGCAGAAGATGAAGATGCCGTTGCTGAGCTTTTGAAAAAGAGCATTGAGCTCAAAGTGGTCGGTGTGATAAGACCGATTAAAGATGCGTCTTATACTCCGGTTTCCAGATGCATTGCTTACACAAGAGCCCTCACGGATTACATGATTGAGCACACCAATAACAGCCCTGTTGTAAAGGCACAGGCAGCAAGCCCGGATGTAAATATAACAAACGGAATGAGTTTTGAGCCAGAAAATGATCAAGCGAAGATCGCAGACGTGAATGAATACCTTGCAGGACTGAATATATCTGACAAGGCGGCACTTTTCAAGGATATTCTAAAGCCGGTTAGTATGAGCAATCCAGAAAGAGCAGAAAGTATGCTTGCTATGGGTGAAGCAGAGCTTGCAGCTACCCTTGATGCGTATTTGAAAAGCGCTGACGAGGATACCCTTCTCATGATTTACAAAAACTACATCACAACCGGAAGCTACGATGATAATATGTCATCTTTCGGTGTAGTCAACCTTGACACGCCGTCCTCCATCAGCCTCTATGCAGACAGCTTTGAGGATAAAGATGGGATTTCCGTTTGCATTGAGGAGTACAACAAAACGGTAAGCACTGAAAATCAAATTAGCTACACCGATTATGTTGGACTGTTAATGTCCTCCATTACAACGATTGTAGACGTGATCTCCTATGTCCTCATCGCCTTTGTAGGCGTATCCTTAGTGGTATCCTCCATAATGATTGGCATTATCACTTTTATCTCAGTTTTGGAGCGTACCAAAGAAATTGGTATTCTACGTGCAATCGGTGCCTCCAAGCAGAACATCTCACAGGTGTTCAATGCTGAAACCTTCATCGTTGGTTCCATTGCCGGGGTTCTAGGTGTGGGCATCACTTTGCTGTTGCTAATTCCAGCGAACGCAATCATTCACGCTGTATCGGGAACAACTTCAGTTAATGCCTCACTTCCGATATACGGGGCTGTAATTCTAATTGGGCTTAGTATGCTACTAACCTTAATCGCAGGGCTTATTCCTTCGAGAAAAGCAGCTAAGAAAGACCCGGTTGAAGCACTAAGATCGGAATAGATTGTCTTTGAGCTTTATTGAACCAAATACAGTACTAATTAGGCACAATTCGCAAGACGTTCCAATAGGCACTTTCAAAGCAATTATGGAGCAAGCAGGAATTTCTTAATCCTGCTTGCGAATCCAATCAAGGAGGTTTGAAATGGCAAATTATATTTATCCGGCAATTTTTACGAAAGAAGAGAATGGAGCTTATTCTATTATCTTTCCCGACATTAAGGGATGCATAACAAGCGGAGAAAATTTAAAAGAGGGCTATCATATGGCCAATGACGCCTTGTGTTTAATGCTGTATGAGCTGGAAGAGGAAAGCGGAGATATTCCAGAACCCTCTGATCCCGTTTCTCTAGTTTTACCAGAGAACTCCTTTATTACATTAATTAGTTGTGACACGATGATTTATAGGCAACACTTCAAAAGCAAAGCAGTGAAAAAAACGCTGACGATCCCCGAGTGGCTTAACGATATTGCAGAAAGAAAGAATGTAAATTATTCACAGATTCTTCAAAATGCGTTAAAACAATATCTTCAAATTGATACCGTCTCTTAATGGGGCGGTTTTTTCATTTTGAAAATCTTCTTGACAAACAACAACTGCAAGTGTAGTATATAAGAAAGTATATACTGCACTTGCAGTTGAAAGGGGGAGAAATGAATGCAACGCTTACCAGAATCAGAGCTGGATATTATGTTGGCCTTATGGGAAGCAGATCAGCAACCAGTTCCACGAACTTATTTTGATCAAAAACTATCGCACAAGTGTTGGAGCGTCAATGCTCTCAATTCTTTCTTAACACGCTTGGAGGAAAAAGGATTCCTTAAAGGTACACGGGAAGGAAAAAACAAGTATTATACTGCAATTGTAAACCGGGATGCCTACCTAAGCAAAGAAGGGAAAACGTTTTTACAAAAGCTCTATCAGGGTTCTCTTAAAAACTTCATGCTGTCGGTTACGGAACAGCAAGGCCTTGAGGATTCAGAGATTGATGAGCTAAAGCAGTACTTGGATGGGCTGAAGGAGGGGAATAATCATGCTCGATAGACTTGTATTGCAGGTTATTGAACTATCTCTTACTACTTCTGTGCTGATTGGGATTCTACTGCTGTTGGTTCCGTTCCTTCAAAAGCGGTATCGGGTGCAATGGCGCTATGTGGCATGGATTGCGCTTGCCTTTAGGCTGTTGATTCCGTTTAATTTTACGTTGCCACTGCTTCCGATTGAGATTAAACTACCTGAATCCAATGTAAAAGTAGTTGCACCTCAATCGACGCCAATTCAAGATGCAGTTCTACAAGAGGCAATCCAGCCTCAGCCGGAAACTGAGTATTTAATAGAGGCGACTGCAAATCTTGAGAATGTGCCTCAACTAATTTCTGACATACCTAAGCCTATATTGCCTAAGTCTACAGCAAAGCCTCAGTTTACCACTTCACTTTTAGGAATTATTGGGTCTATCTGGATCTTTGGGCTATGTGTGTTTTTACTTTTTCAAGTTGGCACGTATCAGATTTTTTTATGGAAGCTAAGCGCTTCCGATCAGGAGAATATTCCAGAATTGATTCAAGAAGCACTGTGGAAAATCGGCATGAATATGGGGATTGACAGACTTCCGAAACCGCACATTACCAATGCGGTAAGTGCCCCTGTGCTCATTGGCATCCTCAATCCCCGAATTTTATTACCACATGCAGATTATTCTGTTGAGGAAATCCATTTTATCTTACGGCATGAGTTATCCCATTATCGCCGAAAAGATATGTGGTATAAACTTATACTGCTATTGGCCAATGCGATACACTGGTTCAATCCACTGATATACTTCATGACTGCACAAGCAGCACGAGATATTGAATCTATGTGCGACTATGATGTAGCCAAAAATTTTAACAACAACGAACGCACTCAATATGCAACTACAATCCTATCGGCTCTGCCGAGGAAGAGAGGTTTTAGTACGATGTTCTCTACACAATTTGGAAGTTCCAAGCAAAATATAAAAAATCGTCTGCGCAATCTGTTCGATGTTCACAACAAACGGCGTGGAATTGTAACCCTTTGCGCACTGATGTTGTGCACGCTATTTGGTACAGGCATGGTGACATTTGCCTATGCCGCTTCAACTACAGCACAAGTTCAGTTAGAAGCCGTAAAAGACTTGTTGGTTAGTGCGAAAGCAGATGGTGGAACATGGGCCTCTGCTACCAGCATTGAGGGCAATACATGGGAAGAACAGATGATGGCAGAAATAAAATGGTTGGATGAGATTTATAATGCTGAAAAATCTGAATTTGTGATTAAGGAAACCTTACCGATAACAGAAGCAACCAATACAGCAAGACTGGATTACCTCTATCAAAATTCTGAGGTGTTCCGCTCCATGAGCCAGATGAAAAATGGCATTTTTCAGGTAGAAAACGGGCAAAACTTTGGCAGCTTTGGTTCTTTCTATGAGGAAGGCATGATGCAGCGAATCGCTGTTATGTCAGACGATGATGAACCGATTAGCTTGGATATAAACTATTCTTTATCAGAAGGTAGAATGGCGGTTTGGTTGGTAGACCCAAGCGGAAAAATCGTGTATGAAGGTGTGCAAGCTACCAGCTACAAAAATGAATTATCTTATCCAGGCGCTAAAGGACTTTGGAGCGTACTGATCATTGCGGATAGCAAAAGTCAAGCATTAAAAGGCAATTCATCTATCAGTCTGATTTCATCAGGTGCGAAACAACAAAACATACAAGCCTCCCAGACTCCTTCAGATGCTCACTTTTCGATTGAACGACTTGGACGGTATAGCTTCGAAAAAGGGGATTTCTTCAATGCTGATTTAGAATGGAATGGGAACGGCAATGTTATACTCCTTTGTACAAAGAACAACCTAAATGACGATGAAATTAAGAAACAGTTACAAAGCTTATCAGATATTTCCGAACCCGATGAGAGCAAGGTTGACCTAAGCAAACTAGGCGGTTTGATGCTTTTTGTTCAATCAGTTAAAACCCCGCTTCATAGTAACTTAAAGATTAATGACAGTGCTAGCTACTATTCTTACCTCATTCGCATTAACAGCCCAGGGCTAGTAACTGGTGAGGTAACCATTCAGAAGCCGAATGGTACAAATGATACTGTCTGGTCACAAGCGAAAGAAAGTGCCACAGCCAATACCACCGACACAAAGCCGTATTTTCAGATTACCAACAACAATGGGAACAACGTAGCTCACTCTGGCAGCTTTATCGCTAAATCCGGTCAAGTGCTGACGATAAGCTCGACCTCTAGTATCAAAGGCGGCACCGTAGATTTATTTCTGTTTTCACCTTCTGGTAAAGAGCAACGCATAAGCTTTGGTGGCTCTGATATATCACAAACTGTTGAATTGACTGAAGGCACATGGGCCTATAATACTTCTGGAATTTTTAAAAGTGGTGATATCGTAATCACCTGCAGCGTACAGTAGACCATGCATAGGTATCTGTACAAGGAATTTGGCAGCAAAAAAGCGAGTGCAAAATTTTTGTACTCGCTTTTTTGTCTCTCAAACAAATTTGTACAGGATCTGCTTTCATTTTTCAACATTTTTTAGAGAACTTTTAACTCAAAATTAATAAAATATTTGTGAATAAATGAACCCATAGGTAACTATTTTTATCGACTAACAATCATATCGTTGAAATAACTTCAAGTTTCTGAAGAATTAAAATAATGTATTTAGTAGCCCTATCAATATAATTCATATTATTCTCAAATGTGATTATTTTGTTTGAGGTTAAATTTTGGTTTGTCTTGTCTTGATACCAGTCATTTAATACGTGGTTTTTTATTTTTTGTATATCATCAAAGCATACTATTCCTGGTAATTCAACTGCTATTGAATTTTTAAGGTATGACCATATTTGATCTTTTACATCACATGTTAGTGCTAATTCAATATTTACTTTTATACTTTCTTGAGAATACAATTCATCAAAGATATATGCATTTTTATTCCTTAATGGTGTTGTCACAATTAAATGATGGTAAATATCAGACAATATGTGTATACAGTAACCGATTATAAAATCAAAATTTTCAGACTGTTTATTAGTAATTAAGAAATCAATTACATTATTCACACATTCATTATGATTTGTCATATAACCCCATGCTTCGGAACCAACAAATAGATGTGACTTTTTTTTATTATCAGGATTAAAATTTGTTCTGCTTTGTATAGAATCCGGAGCTATACTTCCTAAAAAATACTGTGGCAAACTCTTGGTATTGTAATTCAAAAATTCACTTATATTGTTTGCTATAATCAAATGTGTCATCGCATATGGCATTAATTAGTCCCCGCTTTCTTTCGTGTTATGAAGTTTCATTAGGATATATATGAAAACTACAAGCATTTGTACTGAGTACTGCAAAACTTAAAAATTACAAGAGCGTTTTTAATATAGATGAGTTATATACCTAAATAGATAAAGCTTCTTTTGAGATAAAAGATTAAGATAAAAACTAAGCCGCACCGTCGTATAAAAATGACCGAACGAAACGGATGGTTAATGATGGAGCATATAGGAGCATGAGGATAGTTAATCAAAAAATAAGGCTTCCCGGCAATCGTGATTCCCTCGTTGATGATCAATGCTGTTTCTTGTAGTGTGAGCGTACTACCTTCAATGGCGTTTGAGTTATAGGTAAACTCTATTAAGAATTCGTCCCGAAGCCGCTAAACTTCCCCTTGAGTCAATGGTCGTATGTTATCCAGCTTCTTTTTTAGTTCATCAATCTTTGAAAAATCTAGGTCAGACTTACATTTGGACACAGAAAAGCGCAGAGTGCGTCCATCAGCAGGATAAACCGAGTCGTCAGGAATAAGCCAGGCTCGTCCGCTCTTATATGCGCCTTTGATTTTGCCTTGACTGCACATGATTCGAACTTGCCTGTCGGCAAGACCCCATTTTTTTGCAATTTCATTCACTGTTAGATAGGACAACATAAATCACCTCAGAGTTATTATATTCTTCTATCGGAAAATTGTAAAGAATACCAGAAGAGACCTGTGCGTTCGCGTTGCTGAAATTATAATTATTGATAAGAACCTCCTTGACCGAATCGGTTCAACGTGTTACACTGTAGTTAAACCAATTCGGTCAAGGAGATAATAAAGAAACATGCAAGAATTACTGGAGTAGTGACTATAATGTTCTGCACTAAAGAAAACCAATTGAAAATTATTATTTATTAGGAGGAATCTAAATGGCTAAACTAACACTCGAAACCACCAATCTAACAAAGAAATTCGGTAAATTCACAGCATTGGACGGCATTAATCTCAAAGTAACCGAGGGGGAAGTATTCGGCTACATAGGCCCCAATGGAGCGGGTAAAACTACAACAATCCGAGTGCTGTTGGGGATTCTGCAAGCTTCGAATGGCAGTGCAAAGGTATTTGGCAAGGATGCCTGGCGTGATGCCGTGGAAATCCACAAAAACATTGCTTATGTTCCCGGCGACGTTACTTTATGGCCGAATCTGACAGGCGGCGAGGTGATAGACCTGTTTGTGTCGCTTCGCGGCAAGCACGACAAGGCTAAGCGTGAAAAGTTACTCAAAGCGTTCGACCTTGACCCATCAAAGAAATGTCGCACCTATTCAAAAGGCAACCGTCAAAAGGTGGCGCTTGTAGCAGCATTTGCATCCAATGCCGACCTCTATATTTTAGATGAGCCAACAAGCGGCCTAGATCCACTGATGGAGCAGGTGTTCCAAGAGTGCGTGTTAGAGCAAAAAAATAGCGGAAAGAGCATATTGTTGTCCAGCCATATTCTTTCCGAGGTGGAGCGTCTTTGCGACAGGGTTGGAATCGTTCGTGAGGGCAAGCTCGTTGAAACGGGTACGCTCAGCGAACTGCGACACTTGACTCGAATCACCATGAATGTTGTTACCGAAAAATCCCTTGATGGGCTTGATCAAATAAAGGGTGTTCACGATGTGACAAAACTGAATGACGGCGTGTCCTTTGGGGTGGATATCGGGGAGCTTAGCCGTGTTGTGGCGTTTTTAGCTCCTTTTGGGGTGAAAAAGCTGGAAAGTACGCCACCCACGCTCGAAGATTTGTTTATGCGCCACTACAACGCGAACGGGGGTAACTAATATGCGCGGAAATTTTGATCATACTGGGCGTCTCGCTCGATTTATTTTGCGGCGAGAGCGGGTGAACTCCGCTGTGTGGCTCATACTTTTGATTTCATTTTCGGTGGGGCTTGCCCCTGTGTTGGGCAATATGTTTGACGAAACGGCGCGCAAGGCTCTGATTGACACAGTAAATAACCCCGCAATGATCGCGATGATGGGCCCTGTATATGGCATGGACAACTACACAGTAGGCGCCTTATTTTCCAATATGATGCTCCAGTGGACGCTGATAACCATTGCTATTATGAATATTCTTTTGGTCGTGCGCCATACTCGTGCTGATGAGGAGAGCGGCCGTGCGGAGGTTGTGCGTTCGCTGCCTACAGGACGGCTGGCTACTCTGAGCGCTACAATGCTCGTTGCCGTAGTTGTCAACCTGATCCTTGCCGTTCTCACAGGGGTAGGGATTGCCGTTTGCAACA
This sequence comes from uncultured Defluviitaleaceae bacterium, assembly GCA_964611385.1. Taxonomy (GTDB): domain Bacteria; phylum Bacillota; class Clostridia; order Lachnospirales; family CAYPQA01; genus CAZSXS01. Next base: position 28,146 of record CAZSXS010000018.1, on the reverse strand, counting down.
TTGAGAGTATGAGCTTTAACGGTGCCATGCTATATGGTGCGGCACTTGGTGTAATTGGGCTGTTTTTTGCTGCAGTGGCTGCGGTGATGGCACAGCTTTCTCAATCCTCCCGCGGTGCTACAGGATTTTCGTTCGCGGTGCTTTCTGGGGCCTACCTTTTCCGTGCAGCGGGTGATATGCAGTCGGAAGCTTTAGCGCTCATCAGCCCCATGGGGATGATACAGCGTGCGCAGATTTTTGTGGAAAACAAGTGGTGGCCAGTATTTGCTGTACTTGCCATAACGGCAGTCGTGGGGCTGATTGCTTATGTGCTTAATCGTGTGCGAGACATAGACCAAGGTTTTGTACCAGCGAGACCGGGCAGAAGAACGGCATCCGTTTTCCTGCAAACTTCCGGTGGATTAAGCTTTAGATTACTTCGCACAAGTTTACTTGTGTGGGTTGTTGGTATATTCTCATTTGCTGCAGCTTATGGCACGGTTTTGGGGGACATAGACAGCTTTGTGCAGAGCAGTGAGTTTTATTCCATGGTTATTGGTTCAAACCCCAACTTTTCAATCGCAGAAATGTTTGTTTCGATGGTAACCTCAATTATGGCGCTGTTTGGTATGGTACCTGTGTTAATGACCGTTCTGAAAATACGCAACGAGGAGCAAAGTGGGCGTTTTGAACATATACTCTCCCGCGCTGTTTCGCGGGGGAGTTATTTGGCAGGTTTTGTGGTGATGGCAGTTGTAACCAGCGTGCTTATGCAGTGCGCAACAGCGGTTGGAATTTATGTGGTTAGCGTTTCTATGTTGCCCGACTCCACTACGCTGACGCTTGCTTATTTGTTTAAGGCAACACTGGTATATCTGCCAGCAATTTGGGTTGTTATGGGTATAGCCATTTTACTTATTGGACTGCTTCCGAAGTTCTCAAATGGTATTGTTTGGGCTTATTTCGGACTTGCCGCCTTTGCATCGTTTATCGGACGTATACCTGGCATACTGCCCGACTGGCTTATCAAGCTAACGCCTTTTGGATATGTTCCACAGCTTCCCGTGGACAGTATTAATTACACCACGCTTGTATTGTTGACGGTAGTCGCCGCTGCGCTTAGCACCGTTGGGTTTTTATCTTACAAAAAGCGTGATTTGGCGGTGTAGCTATGGAGACTGTGAATACTCTAAACACAATGGAACGGTTTTCCGTTCTGCCAATTGAAAAACAAAACGTGATTTTAGATGCCGCTATGAACCTGTTCGGTGCAGTGGGCTACAAAAAAGCCTCAGTTGCTGATATTGCTACTGCTGCCGGAATATCCAAAGCAATGGTGTTTTACTATTTCGGCAGCAAAAAAGCACTTTACCTATATCTGATAGAAGTTGCTGGTAAGGCTTTAAAGGATACAATTCGTGAGCAACTCGACCCGACGGTCACGGATTTTTTTGATAAAATCCGTATGATGACTGAGATTAAAATGTCAGCACTTAGGAAATTCTCGGGCATCCTTTCCTTTTTTGCATCAATGTACTACGAAACCGACAAAGAGGTTCAGGGTGAGATCAAGCGAATCATTGCCATGAGTGAGGCCTTTGCCAGTACCTCTGTCTTTGAAAACTCCGATGTATCGAGGTTTAAGGACGGTGTTGACCCGCAGCTTGTCTTTGAAATTCTGACAAACTATGCCGAGGGGTATATGAATAAAATAAGCATACACTCCGCTGCCGATGTTGATGGGCTACTTGCACGGTTTTACCAGTGCCTTGATCTTCTGAAAAATAATTTGTATATTTAGGCTTGACGCAAAAAGCGCCAAAGCAGCAAAGCTGTCTTATTCTGTTAAGACTGTAATTGCCTGCTTATGGCGCTTTTTAACCTCTTTATGCTTCAAGCATGATTTCTTTGATGGATATTTTCTTTATCTTTTGAGTGTAGCTATACATAACAATTTCATAAACAACAGTAAATGCTGCGAGAGAAATGAGCATAATAGGAAAGTCAAATTCATATACAGGAACGCCCTCTATGCCCTTAAACACAATATCAACCATAATCCTAAGTAATGCATATTGATACATTGTTCCGATTGCAAAGCCTATGTATGCGACAGGAAAATATCCACCAAGAAGTGCCTTGCAGCATTCTTTTTGCGAATAGCCAAACACTCTCATCATCGTAATGGTTTTGGTATTGCCGCTGATTACTGTTGTGATCGCAAGAAACAGGGTTGTACAGGCTAAAACAATTCCAATCAGCATGATCATTGCACCCATCATAACACTTGACAATTCTTTCATGCTAAAGGACATTTGTGTCATTGCAGAGAAACAAAATGAGGCAAAGATAATAAAGAACACAAGTGTTTTTTTGCTTTTCAAGGTATTCTTTTTCAAGTCATCTATAAATAAACACTCATTATCCTTCTCCTCTTTATGCTTCCTTATGGAGGTTTGCAAGTTATCTTTCAAAAGTGCCAATACAGGCTTTCGAAGCTTATAACAAGCGTAACAGATTGCCAGAATTGCAAAAGCAATTGTCGGCACCACAACTAAATATAAGAGTAACGCTGGGTGAAAGCGCACTGACATCTCAGGTAGAACTTCACCATCATTTTGCATCTTATAAAAAGAGGGCATCATAACAAAGGCTCCGCAAAAGCCAACCACTGTTCCCATGAGAACACTTGTTCCAAATACCCAGAAATTCTTTGCGATTCTAAAATTGGAATAACCTAAAGCCTTTAATACCCCAAGTTCCTTTTTATGGGTGTCAATATAATACTTGATATAAAACATCAGCATAATAACTGAGGTAATTAACAGACACCCTCCACTAACCATACTGACAACCTTTGCGGAGGAAACTTGAGCTTCATAAAATATCATTGCCTGTTGTGAGGTTATTTCTTCTTTAATTCCAACAATGTCCATATTATAATTCAAAAACAGTGTACATACAAATACCGCACAGCAAGCGATTATAGAAATTCCAATAAGCTTTGCCGCATCTTTTATTCCTACAACCATATTAACCTCCAGTTGCGCCCCGGCGCACTCAAATCAGGAATGGAAAAAGCGTTGTTTGCTTTTTCATACTTTTACCAACCAATCTCATAAGCGGTTTTCTGTGTTTCATTTGTATAAATTTCAGAAATTTTCCCGCTGTTCATTTTAACAACCGTATTTGCCATTTCCGCAATGTTCAAATTATGAGTCACCATTACTATTGTAAATTGATGCTCTTTTTGTAACTTGCAAATATAATCAAGCACTTGTCTACCGGTTTGCTCATCTAATGCACCTGTTGGTTCATCAAGGAATAAAACTTTAGGATTTTTCGCAAGTGCCCTTGCAACAGAAACTCTCTGCTGTTCACCACCAGAAAGCTCACTTGGGTATTTGTGCAGCTTCTCTTTGAGCCCCACAGCTTCAATAACTTCCCTATAATTTTTGTTTCCTGCCAAATCTGCGCCCATTTTCACATTTTTATCAACATTCATATTGGGCAACAAATAATACTGTTGAAAAATAAATCCAACAGTTGCTTTACGAAATTCAGTAAGCTCGTTATCCGAAAGATTGACGATGTTTAAATCATCATAAAAAATATTACCATTATCAGGATGTTCAAGTCCAGATATGATATTTAAAAGTGTAGATTTCCCACTGCCTGATGCCCCTAAAATAACAACAAAATCACCATCTGCAATTTTTATATCAATTCCTTTTAAAATCTCAATTTTACTTTCTCCATATCCGTAAGATTTTACAACAGCATTTGCATTAATCATTTTTATTACCCGCTTTCATTTTTATTAAAATACCAGTTGCGATCTCTGTAAGCATTTCGCTTATTTCATCTTCAGAAAAACTACACATTTTAGTAGCACATAAGCTTGCAATGCCGTGTGTGTATATCCATAAATGATGATAAAATCTTTGTGCACAAATACCATCAATTTTATAACTATCTTTAATTGATAAAAGTATTTTTTCATAGTTGTCTTCAATCAATAATAGTATACTGTTAACATCAGGAATTTGTTTTTGTTCTGCCATAAAAAGAATCTGAAACAGTTTTGGTTCCTTTGCAGCAAAATTTATATACGCCATACCGACACCTTTAAAAGGAATGTCTTCTGATAATCCTGTTTCGACATATTCACAATATAATGCTCTAGATGCTTTAACTACAGCTTGATTTATTTCTTCCATGTTTTGAAATACAGTGAAAATTGGTCTTGCTGAGCTGCCAAGAGCAACACCTAATGCTCTGGCGGTTAATCCCTCCATTCCGTTTAATCTAACAATACTTATGGCAGTGTCTACAATTTCTTCTTTTGAAAACTTAGCTTTTGGTGGCATGATACTCCCCCTTTCTTCTATACTGCAACAATTGTTTTAAATCGCATGTTTTAAGTATACTGTTTTTAATCAGATAGTCAATAGTAATCATTGTGTAAATGTAAGAAATTTTAAATCAGTTCCAAAAAACTTACTTGACAAACTGAGCCGGAAGGTACATGCTACAGCGTAAAGAAAAACTTTGCCAAATTAATTGGAAGATAAATCTCGAAGGAAGAGTGCAAGATGAACATCACGTACACAAACACAATTACTGTTGAAAACTACAACTCGTTGCTTAAATCTGTCGGTTGGAAGGAACAGTTGCCGGAACAAGCAAAAGTCGGACTATCTGGAAGTATCATCTTTACAGCCGAATGCGACGGCATTCCAGTAGGATTGACTCGGATTGTCACCGATGGCGCTTATATCGCTATCATTGTCGATGTTATTGTCTGTCCAAGTTTTCAAGGCAAAGGCATTGGCAAGTCACTCATGCAAAGAGCGCTGGATTATTTGAAAAGTAATCTGCCATCTGGTTGGTTTGTCAATATCAGTCTTATGGCGGCAAAGGGTAAAGAGGGTTTTTATGAACAATTCGGGTTTATACAGCGCCCGAATGAACGCTTCGGAAATGGCATGTCACTATGGTATGAAAACAAGGAGGACTCACAATGAACAGTACTATCTTACTGTATGAAGAATTAGCGCTCAACGCACACCCGGCGTTGCAAACGCAACTCTATGACGGCTGGATTTTACGCTTTGCAAATGCTTATACCAGTAGGGCAAATTCCATCAATCCCATTTATCCGTCCACGATTGATTTACCAACGAAAATTGATGAATGTGAAAGGCGCTATTTTTCACAAGGTTTATCCACCATTTTTAAACTAACCGATAGCAACTCATCAGAGCTTGATGAGTTGCTTAATTCGATGGGTTATTCTAAGGTAACGCCCACATCTGTCATGAGTATGGATCTGGGAGATAAAGAATTTCGATTCGGTGATTGTGTTATGACAAGCTACGCCGATGAAAAGTGGCTTGATGCTTATTTTACATTTAGCCATTACACTGACAAGATCAAAAGGCAGACTGCAAAGCAAATCCTTGAAAATGTAAAGAACGCCATGCTCTACGGCTGTATTGTTAAAGACGGCGTGACAGTTGCCTGTGGTTCAGCTGTAATTGAGCGCGGATACATGGGTCTTCTGAACATCGTAGTTGACGAACCTCATCGAGGCAAAGGGTATGGCAAGGAAATATGCGAATCCCTTTTGTTCTCTGCGAAGCAATCAGGGGCTCACACTGCCTATTTGCAGGTGGTTCAGGATAATGCAAAGGCGGTAAGTTTGTATACCAAGTTGGGGTATAAAGATTTATATTCGTATTGGTATCGGGTAAAAAAGAGGAGCGAAGAATATGATACGAAAAATATACATATCGAATGAGACAGTAAGCTTAGTTGAATATCATAATTGTGATAACCTAGCTTTGTATAACAATTGGCTTGATCCGGGCACCCAAAAAGGCTATAACGGTTTTTGCGTTGGCACGTTTGAGGAATTTGCATGCAGAGATATAAAGCAGCGTTTTTTTGCTATGATTCAACGAGGTTCAGACAAGGAAATTATTGGGGCGGTCGGTATATCTCCACCAGAAACGATTCCCGACCTTGCAATATGGATGTTTAAGCCATTTCGCAGACAAGGGTATGGAACCGCTGCTTTTGCTTTGGCAACTCAATATGCGACCGATATTTTGAAAATAACAGAGCTACATGCCGGAGCCTATCCTGATAATATCGGAAGCAATAAAATGCTTGCAAGGTGCGGGTATGTGCCATATCCGCTAGGGAATATAACAGAAAAATACTATCTCACCGGAGAGGATATTATTCAAAAGGATTTTGTGTATAGTCCTATTTTAATTCGCCCTGCAACCAACGCCGATACAGAAAGGTTAGCAAGCTTAAATCAGCAGCTGATTGAGGACGAAAAACACGATAATCCAATGACTGTGCCTCAGTTGAAAGAACGTATGGAAGGATTTATAGCGGGTGATTATATTGCTCTGATTTGTGAGGATTGATGTTAGCTATAGTTAGATGCATCTTCATACAAAAACCCCCAATACAAAATATTATTTTCATATATTTTGTATTGGGGGTTTTATATTTAATTGGGATATTCAATTGAGGGTTCTATATTTATTAGGCTTTCTAATTTATGGAGCTATTTCCAAAATCCCAAATTGGCTTTTTGAAAGGAAAGCAAAAGTGGTTGAAGCAGGACAGTTGCATTATAAAAACACCAAATTACAAGGAGAAGGAATACTAAAGGATACATCCATATAATACAGGGGATTAGAATTACCTTCATAAACGGAAAACACCGTAATGTTGTTAGACTCAAGGTTTGCTGAAGCGAGGAAACTACCCTCTGGAGTAAACTCAATGTCCCTAGGATGCTTTCCATATGTTTTGGTGTTTTTCAGAAATTGAAGACTGCCGCCTTCCAAAATCCGAAACATGCAAACGCTGTCTTGCCCTCGGTTGGTAACAGCCAGAGATTTTCCGCTTCTGGATAGACGAATCGCACCCACATAATTTTCGCCCTCATAGCCGTTCAACGTGTCGTAGCTTCCTATTCTTTCGGGCGTCCCGCTCATGCTGAAAGCATGAACCTTGTTGGACAATTCACACGCCACCCAAGCAAACTTACCATTCTTCGAAAACACCATATGCCTAGGACCATCCTGGGGATCGGTAAGGATTTTTGTTTCAAGGCTTGGGGCAACAGGCAGACCCCCTTCTTTGATCCGATAAACCCGAACACAGTCCGCCCCCAAATCGACAACATAAAGCCGCTCACCGTCTGGTGAAATCACCGTGCAGTGAGCATGTGGCCCTTCCTGTCGGGGGTGAGCGCTTTGCACCGGTTCCAGATAGTCAACAATCAGCGGCTCCGAAAGCATCCCTTTATTGATCTCAATACAGGAAAGCTTTCCATCTTGATAATTGGCAACATACAAGCGCTTGCTCTCTTCATCCACGGTCAGGTGACAGGGCGCCCTGCCCCCTGTCGCTATGGTGGAAAGAGGACTCAGATTTCCATCGCTACTAATGGAATAAGAGGCAACCGCCCCACCATACTGTCCATCAAAACTTTCCAGATGAAGAGCGACGAAGAGAAATTTCCTATCCTTAGACGGAACCAAGTAAGCCGGTTTTTGTGCCGGGAACTGATTTTTGATCTGCACAGAACCCGTACTGCTGTTGGCCTCAAGCAAATAAATATGGTCTGCAAATGTACCCACATAAACCCTGTAGATCATGTACTTCCCCCCTAATTTGAATTGCTATTCGCTTACCGTGTTTGCTCCGGTACTAGAAGTCCCATAACCTCCAGAAGCGTCCGAACTCCCAGCGCTGTCTGAACCGTCCGTATTTTCGTCGTTTTCACCCTTATTGGCCTTTTTTGTTTTAAACAAAGAAGACAGATTTAACTTGCTCAGAATGCCAGGTACAAGGTCGATCAATTTGTTGACACTTTCTTGGTTTTTCACATTAATAAACTGCACATTGTCCTTGTTGATAACCAAAATAGCAGAGGGGCAAATCGAAGCACCTAAGCCGCCGCCGCCAGTTTCATTTTTGCCTTTGTCGTTGCTGTTGTCAAAAGACCCGGCCCCTACACCAAAACTAACTTCCACTAAAGGGACAATGGTTACATCACCGACGGTAATCGCATCGCCTACCACCGTTTTAGATCCTACAAAATTCTCCATTTTCGTAAATAAGGTTTCCAAGCTCGTTGATACATTCATTCTTTTTCTCTCCTTTTAATCATTTTATAGAAAAACAGTAAAAATCGAATAACAACAAATAAAACATAATATAAAAAAATGCGAGCGGAAAAGCTGAAAGTTAAATCAAAAATTTCCCTTTCAAAATCTCCTTTGACATGAATATCCGCTCCTAATCCAGTGAGGATTCCCAATACCCCACAAAGGTAACCGGTATCGGCGGGACTTTTAAAACCCACAAGGCCTTCAAGCTTAAACTGAGCCTGAAGCGATTTCAATATTGCACCCAAGTCCCGAAAAAATACCGCAGCAATTTCCTTGATATACGCCCTTTCGTCCGGAGACGTAAATAGTGTTTTTGCATCCGAAATTGTAGTCTGCATAGACTCCTTCACAGAATCCTTAAAAGCTTCCACCCTTTTACCGATAAAGCCCTTTTTCTTATCCTTTTTTTCTTTCCTTTCTTCATACTGATGTTCTTGCTGATCAGACTCAGCAAAAGAAAATTTGAATCCAAGCAGCTTTAGTATTGGTCTATTGTCAAAAATAAATTCAACAAAAAGCCAACGAAGCATAAATTGAAATCGTTTGTTGTAGGACAACTTTACTTTTATTGGGGCAAACAGAATCAAAAAAAGAACAATCAAAACGAAGGCAAGAAGTATTAAGAATATGGAGCCAACAACTTTCAGGGCAAAAAGCATTCAAATCATCCTCGTAAATGGGCTTTGTTCTGCGTCTTATAAGCGATTAAAATCATACTAACAACAACAATCAAAATGATAGAAAATAAAAAGATGGATCCTAGGACTATACTAATGTCAATGAAGAAACCTTGTGGCACAATGTTAATAAGTAGATCTGTTCTGGGGTCCAAGAGCCAAAGGTCATTTGAAAAGGAAAGCTTGTGAAACAGGGTGAAGAAGGAAGAAAAATCGAAAGCTATGCTTGCAGTAAGGGCCCCGATAAGAACAAGAAAAATGCTGAAAAAAGCACGATAGAATTTGAGCACAAAAGTCAAAGGTACCTTACACAAAGCTAAAATCAGGTATGTAATCACAATCAAGGATAAGGCAATATTTCTGATGGTAAAACCAAGCTTAAAGAGCTGTAAAACGTCCGCCATATGAGCAAGCTCTCTATCGTTAAAAAAATGCCGAATCTGCCCATTTACAGTGGTTTCTACATTCAAGGACTTCTCCTTACCTTTGAGGTAGGAAAGCATGTGCTTGGTAACAGTGTACAGATCCTCATTAGACATTTGAACCCGATCTGGAACAGCAAGCTTTTTGTATTCATACTTGTAAAAGGTCATAGAAAAAGCTGGAATCTGGATGGAAAGGCAAAGCAGAACAAAAAGCAGGGAAATCGAATTAAGGAAGCAAAGAAGGTATTTCAAGAAAACCACCTCTCTAGTAAAAGTAGGCCCAATTCGGCTAGACTGGATTCGAAGCCGAATAGAGCACTGTAAAAATTTACCTTATTATCCTATAAACCCGTTCAAAAGTCAAGCCAACAAAGAACCAAACTGGCGCATAGTCCAAGCGGATCACGCCGCGGACGTTGTAACGGCTTGCGCTGTAATCCCAAGGGCAAAGGTTAAAGCGCCCCAACAATTCCCCAGTGATAAACTCTGCCAAAAAGATTGCCAGCATGTAGATCAAACCTCGGATCAAAAAGGGCTGAGGACTGAAGAGCTCAATGAGAGGCTCCAAGAAAACTGCGGAGCCATATATAAAAAACATCCATAAGGAAGTTGTGGAAAGGAGCCTGAAATCTTTTTTGAGGAAAGAAGCAAAGCCTGTCCATAGGACTTCCATCAACCAACCCATGGTACCGTATAAACCAAATCGAATTAGCATACTCATCACCCACAAAACAGAAATGGCTTTGACATCAAGCAAAGCAACAGTAACAGTATGCGCAAAAACAAATGAATTCATTCCATAAAAAATCACAGTCCCCCTCTATTGTTTCTGTTAGGGGGCTGTGATTTTTTATTGCGGCAAAGCTTACTTGCTGCTGTTCTTTTTGTCCATTTCCATATCTTCGGCAAATTCTACTCTATTATTGGACTTGTTGTTGTTATTGTTGTTGTCCATGCTTTTTGTCTTGTCTGCTCTGTTGTTATTGTTGTTGTTATTATTATTGTTATCCATAGTAAACTGACCTCCTTCCGCTGTTAATTTCCTACATGGATTATTATGTAACAAAAGGGGGGGAATTATACATCAAAAAAATAAAACCGCTCTTTTTTTCTAACAATGTAGAAAAAAGAGCGGTTCCACGGGGAAGTTTAACCATCAATCTTCATTTGAATCGTCAGTTCGCTGATCACATCGTCAACCATGTCGTAATCCACCTGACAGGTTCCGACTTGTTTATGACCGCCACCGCCGTATTTTAAGAGCAGAGAACCAACGTTGGTGTTGGAGGTACGGTTAATAATGCTGTGGCCCACGGCAATGGAGCAATTTTGTTTCATTCTGCCGTCAACAACCCAGATGGAAATATTCGCCTTGGGATACATGCTATAAATCAAGAAGCGGTTTCCGGTATAAATGGTATCGACATTTCTCAAATCCGTAATGATAACGTTTTCTTCAATATGAGTGTATTGACGGATCATTTCCTTGAATAACTCAGTCTGTTGATTATAAAGAACAACCCGTTCCTGAATATCAGGCAGCTCCAAAATTTCATCAATGTTCATGGTTCTGCAAGCATCAATGAGTACTTCCATCAGCTCATAATTACTGATACGGAAATTCCGGAAGCGTCCTAGACCGGTTCTTGGATCCATAATAAACCCAAGCAAAATCCAGCCCTTGGGATTCAAAATCTCGTCAGCAGTCAAACTTCCGGAATCTACCTTGTCAACTGCCTTTATCATCTCTTCAAAGTGAGGAAGCTTTTCCTTGCCGCCGTAGTACTCATAAACGATTCCAGCACAGCTAGGTGCAAGACGGCTTACGCCTTCAAACTTTAGGTTGGAATCCAAACGTTCGGATTCACTGGAATGGTGGTCAAACCACATTTTGCAGCCAGGAATATAGGGTATGTTGGTTAGAACATCATTTTGAGTTGCAATCACTAGCCCATCTTGTATATCCTTTGGATGTACAAACTTCCAACAATCAATGATACCTAGTTCTTTTAGGATGGTTCCGCAAGCAAGTCCGTCAAAGTCAGATCGTGTAAGTAATCTCATAACAACTCTCCTTTATTCAAATTTTACTAAATTATAAGGTAGAAACCATAACGGCCTTAATGGAATGCATCCGATTTTCTGCCTGATCAAAGACTACGGATTTCTCCGACTCAAATACGCCTTCGGTCACTTCATTTCCCTTTACTGCGGGCAGGCAATGCATGAATATCGCCTCTGGATTTTTGCTCATAAAGGCCTCGTTGACCTGATAGGGGCGGAGGAGACTCAGCCTTTCCTGACTTTTTTCTTCCTCACCCATAGACACCCAAACATCTGTATAAATTACGTCAAAGCCCGATAAATCTGTATCATCAGTAATGCTAATCTTCGCATTTGAGCGCTTGGCATCTTCCAGGCAAGCATCCACCAACTCCTGATTGGGAAAGAGGCTTTTTGGGGAGCAGATTGTAAAATCCATTCCCACCTTGGCCGCCCCAATCATTAGGGCATTGGCAACATTGTTTCTGCCATCTCCAATAAACAAAAACCGAACGGAAAGCCGACCAAAAACCTCAAGGATGGTCATAAAGTCTGCCAAGACCTGAGTGGGGTGATCGTCATCGGTGAGGCCGTTCCAGACGGGAATCTGACTGAACTTGGCCAGAGTCTCGACTGTCTTCTGAGAATAGCCCCGAAAGGCGATTCCATCAAACATCCGGCCCAAAACCCGTGCCGTGTCCTCTGTGCTTTCCTTATAGCCGAAATGAATATCGTTGACACCGAGATATTCAGCACATGCGCCTTCATCGTTGGCAGCAACAGAAAAGGAGCAGCGGGTTCTTGTGGAAGATTTTTCAAAGATTAAAGCAATGTTTTTATTTTGTAACGATTTTCTATACCTGTTTTTCTTTTTTTCGTCTTTCAGTTGCGCCGCCAGTTCCAGTAGGTACATGATTTCTTCCTTTGTGAAATCCTTCAGCGTCAACAAACTCCGGCCCTTTAAGTTCATGATTCCCTCCATAATTACGACGTGACCCCAACGAGTCAAGCCGTTTCTATTCATATCATTATCATCATTTCGCTAAAAATTTAATGTTTCGAATCGTGTTGATCAAAATTTTTAATCGTCGATTAAGATGGCATTCCTTCCAGTTCAAGACCTCCGGCTTCCCCCATAAAATCCTTATTTAAAGCAGGGATGGCACCATATGGGAAAAGACCACGGATCTCATCACCAGTAACCTTTTCTTTTTTCATTAGCAGCTCCGCAATGCCATGAAGGGTTTCCATATATTTTTCAATCAGCCGGATGGCTTCACTGTAACCTTCCTCAATGATGCGCTTGATTTCATTGTCAATGGCAGAGGCGACCTGCTCGCCGTAATTTCTTGTATGAGCCAAATCGCGGCCGATAAAGATTTCTTCGTTATCGTCACCGAACTGAATCGGCCCCAAGGTGTTGCTCATGCCGTATCTTGTCACCATGCTTCTTGCCAGAGCGGTGGCTCTTTCAATGTCATTAGAAGCGCCAGTGGTGATGTCCTTTAAGACCAGGGCTTCGGCTGCACGTCCACCCAATAGGGCAACGATGGTTTGTTCCATGTATTTTTTGGTAATATAGCTCTTGTCGTCTCCGGGTAAAGGCATTGTGTAACCACCAGCCATACCCGTGGGGATCACGGAGATCATGTAGGTTGGGTCTATCTCGGACAGCACCTCATGCAAGATGGCGTGCCCGGCTTCATGATAGGCCGTGATACGTCTTTCCTTTTCGGAGATCACGCGGCTTTTCTTCTCAGTACCAATTCCAACCTTTACAAAGGCTTTTCGAATTTCTACCATATCAATTTCTTTTTTATTATGTCGAGCCGCCAACAATGCAGCTTCATTTAAAAGATTTTCTAAATCTGCGGGGCTAAAACCGGCTGTAGTTTGAGCCACGATTTTCATGTCCACGTCTTTGGCCAAAATTTTACCCTTGGCATGTACTTTCAGTACCTCTTCACGGCCTTTTACATCGGGCTTTCCTACAACTACCCGTCGGTCAAAGCGACCGGGTCTGAGTAGAGCCGGATCCAAAATGTCTGGGCGGTTTGTAGCCGCTAGAATAATAACACCATCATTAAGCCCAAAGCCGTCCATTTCAACCAAAAGCTGGTTAAGCGTTTGCTCACGTTCATCGTGGCCCCCTCCCAGTCCGGCACCGCGTCTTCTGCCCACGGCATCAATTTCGTCTATAAAGATGATACAAGGGGTATTTCTCTTAGCTTGCTCAAACAAATCCCGAACACGGGAGGCACCAACGCCCACAAACATTTCAACAAAGTCCGAACCGGATATACTGAAAAAAGGCACATTGGCTTCTCCGGAAACAGCCTTGGCCAAATAGGTCTTTCCGGTTCCGGGAGGGCCCACCAACAAAACACCCTTGGGAATTCTAGCACCAATATCAATAAATTTCTTAGGCTGCTTTAAAAAGTCAACTATCTCTTCTAGTTCAGCCTTTTCTTCTTCAAGTCCGGCCACATTTTCAAAAGTAATACGCTTTTTTTCGTCTACATTCACCTTTGCCTTACTTTTGGCAAAGGACATCATCCTTCCCCCGCCGCCCTGCATCTGCTGCATGACGAACATCAAGAGAAAAATGGAAACCACCATAATGATCAAAGGGGGAATAATGGTTGCAATCCAACTGGTACGGGCTAGGGGTTGTGTGACCACCTTTATATCATGCTGGGCAATGGCGACATCCACATGATCCATAAAGCTGTCTAGACTTAGGATCTCTACGCTAACTTCTGATGCGTCCGGATAAATGATCTTGGCTCTTCCGGCATTGCCGTTTTCAGAATCCTTGGCGATTTCAATCTTCGATACTTTTCCTTCATCTATCTGCTTAAGTACATCGCCATAAGATATATCCGTTTTTTCAACTGGTTTTGAGGTTAAATTGGCAGCCCAGAGGATAAACAAAATCAAAGCCAAGATAACACTGTATAAACCAAAAACCTTTCCATATTTCTTCAAAAAAGAACCTCCTTCATTTTTCAAAGGCGAACTAGTCTAGAAACTCCAATGCGCCTATGTAATTTAAGTTTCTGTACTTTTGGTTATAGTCCAAACCATAGCCTACCACAAATTTGTCTGGAATCACAAAACCCACATATGCAGGGGTAATGCCCTCCACCACTCGACGATCCGGCTTATCCAAAAGCGTACAGATTCGTAGACTGGCAGGATTTTTCGATTCAAGATGCTTTAAAAGGTGGCTTAAAGTACGACCCGTATCAATGATGTCCTCAACCAAAATTACATCCTTGCCGTTAATCGAACACTTTAAGTCCATGTCAATTTTAATAATGCCAGTAGACTCGGTGTTATTGTAGCTTGAAATACTCATAAACTCGAACTCCACGCCCAGGTTTATTTTTTTGGCAAGATCAACCATAAACATGACTCCGCCCTTTAAAATACAGACCAGTGTCAACTTTTTTCCTGCGTACTCTTGTGCAATTTGCTCTGCCAGTGCCTGTAAACGATCTTCAATGACCTGCGCGTCAATGAGAACCGAAACTTTTTCCTTCATTATTTACTTCCTCCCATATTTGTAAATAAAAATTCTCGCCTTCGCCTGACCTGTTTTCCACCGCTTGATTCCAACCGGCAAAGCGTTCGTCCAGTATGAAAATCACTAGGCTTTCATAGGCCAACAAAGTAATAGAATCCCTTTCGGACAGAGGGATCTTTTTTTCTTGAAAAATTTCTTTAAGCTTTTTACCTGTTAAAACCCTGTCCCCGTTTTGTCTTGTCCGAAGGCTCAGCTTGCATCCTACTTCGCTTAATGGGTATTCAACGTTTATTTTATCATAAGAATATCGTTTCGTATAGATAGTAATTAAATTTATTTGCTTACTTTTATCTTTTCCAAGCTTTATTTTTGAAATTTGGTGTACGGGGATTTCAGTATTTGAAAGACTTGCATAAAAGCCGCATTCTGGAATAAAGGTAAGTTCGCCCAGTTCCAATGAGTAAGCAAAATGCTTAGGCTTTGACTCTTGCTCTGATTCATGCTCTGATTCATGCTCTGATTTATGCTCCGCTTCCACCTTCGCTTTCGCCTTTGCTTCGAGTATACAAAGTCGTTCAAACTCTCTGTAAACGGAGAGGCCGCCGGGAAGCTCTATTTTCTTTCCGCTTTGCTTTTTTAAGAGCCCTAAGACAGCCTCCACATGCTGATAGGAATAGTCTTTGAGGGAGGGATTGTAATTTTTTAGGAACAAGCGTACAATTCTTTTTTGTAACACAGGTGCATAAGTGCTGAGGGTTTGGATGCAGAGGCCCTTCTGCTGCGAGTGTTCCGTGCATCTGAACAGGCCCTCCTTTGCCATCGCTTCCAGAAAGGCGTTCTCCTCTTTAAACAGCTCAGCCGATTTGGCAAGGGTCTTTATGATGGAGGCATTAAAGTCTTTTTGAATCTGAGGGAGATAAAAATTTCTGATCTTGTTTCTGCTGTAGAGTAGCTGGAAATTGGTCGAGTCCTGAACAAAAGAGCCATGAACTGCACTCAGATAGGCTTCAATTTCTTCCCGCTCTGTCTCTAGTAAGGGTCGAATATAAAACCCTCTGACCGCCGGAATCCCGCTCAACCCTTCCAAGCCCGTTCCTCGGAATAGTCGCATTAGCAAGGTTTCGGCGTTGTCGTTTTTGTTGTGGGCAAGGGCAATCTTTGTAGCGCCTACTTCTTGGCGCACGCGTTCAAATTCCTGCGCTCGAAGGATTCTACCTGTTTCCTCCAGGCTCAGCCGTCTTTCAGCGGCTTCCTTGGCTACATCAAAAGCTGCCACATGAAGAGAAAGCGCCTTCTTCATGCAAAGCGCTCGAACAAATTCTTCATCTCGCTTGCTTTCTTCCCCTCTGAGTCCATGATTGATATGTACGGCGGATACCCAGATGGGAAAGCGATCAAAGGCTAAAAGGCAATGCAAAAGGCAGACCGAATCGGCACCACCGGAAAGGCCCAGAATGACGTGGTCATTTTCTTCCAACATCTTATATTTTTCGATGGTATTTAAAAAGGATGCGAACATAGCACCTCCAAGAAAGGAGAATTTATGAAAACTCTAAACAGTAAGAAAGGCACTTCCTACCTTTATATAGTCGTTCTTGTTTCAGTGATATTGCTTTTAATGAGTGTCCCTTTAAGCATTAGTGTCATACAGAGCAAAATCAGTGCTGGCAAAGAAAGAAATATGGAATTACGACAGCTGGCACATTTTGGAATAGACTCTACCCTGGCACTCTTTAACGAATATTGCAAGGAATTTACGCTTGACCTACGCACAACCAACAGCAGTAGTATGTATCACAAGATTCTCTATAAACCCGGATCAAGCGGAGCGAGCACAAATCCACTTATTCCCGACAGCTATTTGGGGAGCTTTTACATCAAAGCAGCAGACTATGTCAGCTATGTGGATAATCGAATAAAAAACCTACTGGATATGAGGCTTGACAAAAATTCAAACGCGTATACCTACAGCTATGATCTTTCACACAACGGGCAAACTTATAGCATCCGCTTATCCATCTTAGCCAAGAACAACACATCACCTGTAGTTTATACAGTGAGTTCCACCGCCATGAACAAAACGAATGGTTCCCTCGGCACCGTGGAAGGCGACCTACGCTTAAATTTGAAGCTCGGTAATAGTCCATCAAGCAACCCCGCCGTGTCCGAAATGCCAGTGGCCCGCGATGTGATTGTTGAACCCTCCTATGGATGGGCGAGTGGGCGTAGCTTAGACAACTTTGTCCCGGAAATCGACCAGAGCCTTTCTGAGCAGAGCTTTGCAGCGGAACCTTCTGTACTCATAGCCAATGGCTCTGTTAGCCTGGATTTGGAAAGCGTCTTACAATCAAATCCAAGTTGTAGCATAATCATTAACAATAGTCAAGGGGGAGACGGAGCAGCTGTCCTTTCCTTGACAGCTCCCTCACCTATGGTGTTCAAAGGAATCATCCTCTCCCAGGGTGAAGTGAAGCTGAACAACGTTCGCGTTGAAGGCTTGATCCTCAGCTCCACTCTTTCCTCTGAAAGCGCCTTAGCTGACTCTTACATAAAGAAGGATATTTTGTTTGGCCAAAGTTTTTCAAGCCCAGCTGTCCAAAAAATGTTCTTTGATTACCTGGGACTTACTAGCTTTAAAACTGCAAGCGTGGGTAGCCCAGCCAAAACCGTTCTGAGTAATAGGCTCAGTGAAAATTTAAAACTGAAGGAAACTTGCATATTTTATGCTGATTTGATAGAATTTAAGCTGATCAGAAGAAGATAAGAAGAAGGTTAAGAAAGAAGATTGAGAAGATTAAGAAGAAGATAAGAAGCGGAGGTACAAATGCTAGAATTTTTATATCCCAAGGAATACCAGGATTCCGTTCATCATATTGCGTATGAGCGGCTCAAAAAAATGGGAATCAACAACTTGATTTTTGATATTGATAATACCCTGGCCCCCTTTGACGTGGTTGAGGCTACAGCAGAGATCATTGCGCTATTGGATGAACTGAAAGGAAAAGGCTTTAAGATTTGTTTGCTTTCTAATAATGGTGAACAAAGAGTTGTACGGTTCAACAAAATCCTAAAGCTCTATGCCGTACACAAAGCAGGAAAACCCGGAAGTCGCGGCATAAAAAAAGCCCTCGCTTTGTTGGAAGCAAAGAAGGACTCTACAGCCTTGATCGGCGACCAGATTTTTACCGATGTCTGGTGCGGCAATCGACAGGGATTGTATACAATTTTGGTTAAACCGATTTCTGTGCGAGACGAGTTTAGCGTAAAACTGAAACGTGGCATCGAAAGCGTCGTGGTTCAATCCTATGTTAAAAAACATGGAAGCAATTCATAGATATGCGATTGAACTGAAAACTCGGGCTCAATAAGCACTGATCCTCCGGGCATACTGTGAACGCGGACGCAATATGCGCTGATCATCCGAACATACTGTGAACCCCGGACGCAATACGCATCGCACGTTCCGATGAAAGCACCGAAAGGGATACTGCCCGAAACGGCTTGCGCCCAGCACTAGTGGAGGGCGGTGTCCCTTTTGGTGCTTGGGCGTGAACAGTCGTATTGCTCGGAGCGTGCCAAGTTACTACTCCTCGTCACAGGGCAGTCACCGCACTTTTCGATTCAAAGTATTTCTTCAAGTTTTCAAACTCCAAATGATCAAACAAATCCAACTCCCCCATCGTCCCCAAATGAATAATGTCCCGGCACTTTTTAAGCCGCTCCAACATAGGCATGATAAAAGACGAACCGTGGTTAATAAAATCGTAAAGCTCATCTTCCGTTGAAGGAATCTTATAGCCCCTTGAACAGCTAGCTATAATGACCCCTGCATCCCGTAACTTTGCTATAATACGGCTTCGAAAATAATGCACACTGATCTTTTCTGGTGTCCTGTATTTCAGGCTGGATAAAATCTCATTCGTGGTTATGTAACTGTGGTAATCCTTGTTCACAAAGCGAAAGCAAAGATATTTTAGCACCAAGAGCTGACAGTGCGTATCTTCATCCTTGGTAAGCTCGTTGGCTCGGATAAAAGCTTGAGCCTGCTTGAAGCAGATATCGGCTATCTGCTGATTGAAATCTTGACCTTTTGCTTTTTTGTCAAAGGTATAGGAAAGAAGATCTTTGGGCCAGTTTTCAATGCGAATGATCTTTTTGTCCAGCATTCGGGCGTATTCTGGTATGTCTTCGCTTTTCTCCTCGCCTTCCTCTTGTCTCTCATACGAAAAGGCAAGGCAGTCACTTACAAAGCTCGCCATCCGCAGCAAGCTTGAATTTTTACTGTCCACAAAATAAAATTCCCGCTCTCCAAATAAATCGGGGAAATCCTCATGTTGACGAACATAGTCGATAAAGCTTTGCATATAGGCACTATCCTCACGGGCTTCAGCACAGATAGAAAGCCGGATAAAGGCACTGCGCAGCTCATTATGCAGCAGATTGTTTACAAACTTGTAAAAAGAGGACGGATACAGGAGGCCGCTGTCTTCCTTGATCTTCCGTTTGTCAACCACAATGGTAAAAATTTTGAAGTCAAGAGGTAAAAGCTCCGATAAGAGTCTTGCCCTTATACTGTGGCTTAATGCCACAGCGGAGTTCCATTCTTCAAGCTGAGAATAATTTTGCCATATTTCTTCCATTTCGGCAGTTACTTGATTCAATTTGTATTCGTCTACAATCAATGCTGTAACCATAAAGTGTTTACTGCATTCCGGCTCTTCAAAATTAAATCCGTCTGTGCCGGACTCAGCAGTAAAAGCATATACTCGTTCCATTGGTTCACCTGCCCTTTCTATTGACTGGTATTGTTTTGTTACTACACTCAGTCACGTTCAGCTTTGCAAAGTCGCCGCACAAAACAATAGAATTTATCTGGGTTGAATGATGGCGACTTGGTAAATGTTTAGGAGACTGAGTATATTATACTTCATCCGTCGCACAATTAAAACTGTCAAATGAAAAACAATGCTAGATATCTGATTATTTTTTTCAGCTGCCATTTCTTTTTATCATTAATTGAAAAATCAAAAGGGACTTTTCATAGAAAAGCCACCATAAGTATAAGCAAAGGGCTTTTAGGCATCAAAAGAATGCCCAAAAGCCCTTTTTGTTTGCCCGGAATCAGTCTTTCGCTTAAATTTATTTCTGAGTATGGTGACCTTTTACATAGTTGAAAAGTATTTACGGTGAAGGGAGGTTTTGAGCTTGGAAAAACAATCATTGCGTGCGGATGATTGTCTGGAAGATCTGATCACTAGGTACTCAGATACCGTGTATCGCTTGGCTGTTTCTCAAATGAAAAACAGAACGGATGCTGATGATGTCTTTCAGGAAGTTTTCTTTCGATATGTCAAGAAAAAGCCCAGTTTTGAGTCTGAGGAGCATAGGAAAGCTTGGTTAATCCGTGTGACCCTCAACTGCTGTAAAAGTATGTATGCTTCTGCATGGTTGAAAAGGATCGTTCCTTTGGAGGATACGATCGTATTTGAAACGAAAGCGGAAAGCGATCTTTTTCATGAGCTTCAACGATTGCCGATGAACTATCGTGCAGTCATTCACTTGTTTTACTATGAAGACATGAGCATTCATGAGATTTGTAAGGCCCTGAACAAAAAACCATCCGCGGTTAAAATGCTGCTTTCACGGGCGCGAAAAAAGCTAAAAGATATCTTGAAAGATAAAGTAAAGGAGGAGGATTTCCTTGTTTAAGGAAGACTATCGCAAAATGTACGACCAAATTCACCCTGACAAAAAGCTTGTAGCCGCAACAGTTGCTTCCGAACGAATTAGACGAAAGGCACATAAATATTTTAGGCCGATTTATCGCAGGCCGGTATTTGTGAGTATTGTTGCTGCGTTTTGTTTGTTGGCTGGGGTTCCGGTTTTTGCGGCGAAGGTGCCCGCTATTTATGCGTTGTTGTATCAGGTCTCACCGGCTAGCGCTCAATTCTTTAAGCCAGTACAAAAAAGCTGTGAGAATAATGGTATAAAAATGGAGGTGGTATCTACCTACATTCATAAAAATACTGCGGAAATTTATCTCACGATGCAAGACTTGATAGGGACTCGCGTGGATGCAACAACAGACCTGTTTGACAGCTATTCGATCATCCGCCCCTTTAATAGTTCGGCCGGGTGCCAAAAGGTGGGATTTGACGAAGCCAGCAATACAGCTACCTTTTTGGTTTCCATAACGGAGTTTGGCAATAAAGATATTACTGGGGATAAGATTACATTTTCTGTCCGTGAATTTATCAGCGGCAAGCGGATCTATGACGGCATACCTTTGGAGATTGATTTATCAAAAGTCTCTGAAACATCAAATACAATGCCTATGCCTACTAAAAATGGCTTTGGTGGAGACTATGATTTTGAAAAGCTTGGTACCCCCATTATCCTTACCCCTTCTTCTCCGATCAGCTTTGGTATTGAGGGCATCAACATTACTGGTATGGGGTACGTGAATGGCCAGCTTCATATTCAAACCGTTGTAGAAAACAGTTTGGAAAATGACAATCACGGCTATTTTTACTTCATAGGCAAAGACGGCAGTGAAATCAAGAGTACTTACAGTGTTGGGTTTAACGAATATGAAAACGGAGTACGGCAAAGATACACCGAACTTGTTTATGATATTCCTCAATCAAGGCTTGATGAATATGAGATCTATGGATACTTTGTAATTAGCGGGAACTATACGGCTGGGCCCTGGCAAGTGACATTCCCACTGGAATAGAGATTGGCATCAACCTTTTTATGCCCATTGTAATTTGATATCCAAATTTGAGAAAGAACCTTTTTGTCGGCCACGCTCTTTTTTATTCCATTATCCTTATTTCTTCCGATTGACCCTGCTTAGCGATTGGCGTATACTTTCATCATTGATAAAGGAGTGATTCACTATAATGTTTACAAAGGAAGAAACAAAAGTTTTACGCAGCTTGGCTACACACGTAAAGGAAAACGCAGCCGACCCCATCAATGCAGAAAAAATCGCCTTCTGGAAGCGTCATACCGCCTTGAAGGGAGAGCGGCCCGCTGTGTTTGTACACCCGGACGGGGCCTGGAATGAATTGTTGCCCTATGCGTCACTGACTTGCACCGGCGATTTTGCTCGGAGTATAGAATACAAGTTGAGACAGCGCCTCTTTCGGCAACGCTATATCCCCGACGATATACCCCAGGTAGACGTACTTAAAATCCAAAAGCTTATTCACAACTCTATGTGGGGGCTGGAGCCGAAATTTACCCCATCCAATCATTCAGGCGGTGCCTGGCACCATGTGGTACAAATTGAAAAGCCCTCCGACTGGAAAAAACTAAAGATGCCCTTGGTAGAATACGATGAGACTGAAACGCAAAAGCGCTTTCAGGCGGCTGGTGATGTCCTGGGCGATCTCTTAAAGCTTGAGTCCGTCGGTCAGACCAACTGTAGCTTTCATATGCTGCACTGGTATTGTGACTACCGGGGGCTGGAAAATCTGTTTATGGATCTGGTGGAGGAGCCGGAAATGGTTCACGAGCGGATGGAATTTTTTGCAGAGGGTTGTATTTCTATGTTCCCCCAATTGGAGGCGCAGAATTTACTGTCACTGAACAATGACGAAACCTTTCATTATACCGGCGGCATCGGCTACAATGAGGAGCTGCCTGGAGAGGATTTTAATCCCCGGCATGTCAAGCTCAAAAACCTATGGGCCTCTGCCGAGGCTCAGGAGTTTTCTTCTGTTTCACCAGCGATGCATGAGGAGTTTGTATTGCAGTACGAGCGGCGGGTGTTTGAGCTTTTCGGCTTGAACGGCTATGGCTGCTGCGATGATCTATCGGACAAACTTGACGGCGTGTTGCAAATCAAGAACCTGCGCCGCGTAGCCGTTTGCCCCTGGGCCGACATCGCAAAGTTTACACCCCGCTTGGGCAAAAAGTATATCATGACCTGGAAACCTCAACCGGCCTTCTTGGCGCATGAAACTCTAGCAGAACAGGAGATACGCCAAGAATTAAACGAGGGTGTGAAAAAAGCCAAGGGTGGTATTTTGGAGTTTGTCTTGCGAGATACGCACACCTGCCGCCGTGAGCCTGAGCGCTTTACCCGCTGGGTTCAGATTGCTCGGGAGGCCATTAAAAATCAGTGGCAGGGATGAGAGATGGAAGGGGACAACAAAAAGAGGTTCTGTCATAAACAAATGCTTTGTGACGTTTATAGGGCTGCAATTATATTTCTTTCAGGGGAGAAAGCATAATGAATAAAAAAAGACTGACTTGTATCGACAATCTTAGGCTTTTAATGATTATTTTTGTTGTTATGCAACATATAGCAGTCACCTATAGTGGCTTAGGAGATTGGTATTATGTAGAATCCAAAGAGCTTGACGTAATCCAAACCGTGCTTTTTGGGTTCTATCAGGCGTTTACTCAAAGTTACTTTATGGGGTTTTTGTTTTTAATTGCTGGGTATTTTGTTCCTACCTCTTATGATAAAAAGGGTGCTGGTAAATTTGTCAAGGATAGGTTTGTTCGTCTTGGAATACCAACGATTATATACATGCTTATTATACACCCACTTGTAGTATTTGGCTTGTTAGGTAAACGCATTGGAGACAAAGGAATCGTTGACTCTTATAGTGAGTACATAACTTCCCTTGCTTTTCTGAAAGGCTCCGGACCGTTATGGTTTGCATTTGCTTTACTGATATTTATACTTATCTATGCTTTGTTCAGAAAATTTGCTTCCTCAAGTAAAGTGGTAAATAAACAGAGCTTACCAAGCTTTAAACAAATGCTTGCGCTTGTTTTGCTAATAAGTATTTGCACTTTTCTGATTAGAATCATCCAACCTATTGGCACAAGCGTTTTTAATATGCAGTTGTGTTATTTTTCTCAATATGTGATCTTATTTATTGTTGGAATAAAGTGTAAACGCAATGATTGGTTTGATGATCTTGATGCTAGAGCTAAGCGTTTTATGATTTTGGCACCATCACTTGGATTTGTTTCATTTGTAATTGTTTTGATTTCAGGTGGAGCATTAGAAACCGATAGCCTTGATACGTTTTATGGCGGTCTAAGCTGGCAAAGCGCAGCCTACGTTTTATGGGAATCATTTGTTTCAGTATGCATGTCTATTGGCTTACTTGCTTGGTTTAAAGAAAAGTATAATAAGCAAAACAAGCTGAGTAAGGCACTGTCTGATAACGCTTTTTCGGTCTATGTTTTTCATGCACCAATAATTGTAGCATTATCTCTGCTTTTTGAACCAGTAAGCGCAATTCCTTTTGTCAAGTTCATAATACTCACTTTAATTGGTATTCCAATATGTTTTCTAAGTGTTCATTTTACAATTCAAAAGATACCTTTTCTTCGGAGATTATTTGCTTAGGGGTTTATCTCATTTTGAATTTCACCAAGGAGGGGCTAAAATGAATGGCCAAAACCGCGCTGACATAAAAGTTGGCTCGAAAGTAAAAATTGTACTGAAAGCTGACCAGCGCACTGGGAGATTAACGCAAGGCACCGTAGAGAAGCTGCTGACCAAAAGCGGATTTCATCCCCATGGCATCAAAGTCATGTTGGAGGATGGGCAGGTCGGTCGGGTACAAGAAATAGTAGATTGAGTAACCCTCTTGCAGCTAAAGTAAGGAACAGCAAGGAAATAATATAAAACCCCCTCACAGAAAAAATTGAGCCTTCAAAATCTCAATCTCTGTCTGAAAGGGGGTTTTTGCTTTTGAGCGTATATACACCGTGAAGCTTGATTTTAACAGCTACTATAATTAGCCGAGAAGCTTACAACAATTCTTCAATATACGTTTCAAGCTGCTCCGGCTTAAATGCAGGCGAATACCTGGAATGAACGTTTCCATTCTTATTCAATAAGGAATTTACCGAAATTCCACTTGATGTCCTGCGGAGTATTTTCAGGAGTAAATTCTTTTACATGCTCTTCGAATGCTGCTGTAGCAGCATCGCCACGATCCTCTGGTGCTTGCTCTTTGAGCCAGGCATATAGCGGGCTAATGTCCTTGCCATTGACGTCTATGGAAGGTTGTGCCATGGTTTAGAGTGCAGAACTGAGAAATTTCTTCGTCCGTACCAGGTGCCTGATTTAGGAATTGATTGCAAGGAAAATCCAAAATTTCAAAGCCCTGCTCCTTATACTTCTTATACAAAGCTTCCAAAGCATCGTATTGAGGAGTCAAGCCGCATTTAGTAGCGGTATTCACAATCAGTAAAACCTTCCCCTGATACTTGGAAAGAGATACTTCCTCACCTTTATTGTTTTTCATTGTGAAATCATAAATATTCATAATACATTCTCCTTTATAATTTTTTTCTGCTTCGAATTTTGCTGTTTTTAACTTCGAAAATCATACTAATCACTTCGAAAAATAATTTATAAATAGTCTGTCCTCTCCCACTGAAAAATATAAATCAACTTTTGCTTTTGCTGTTTACAGCCTTAAGACATTGTGTAAAATATATTGTAAAATTCATCCAATTGATTTATAATTATAAAAATCAAAGTGTAAATTGTATTAATCTTAGTATGGCACTTAGAACGCTCAAACAAAATCTTAAAACCAATGAAGGAGATGTATTAGATGAAAAATGTTGAATTAGCGCCAACTACTCGGGCATTGTTAGAAAAAAAGATATTTGCTGGGACGAAAAGAAGGAAGCATACGTAACTAAGCTTCATAAAGACTTGTACATTAAGGCATCTGAAATCAAATCTGATCAAGTTGCCAAGGAGTTTGTAGATTTAATTGACTACCTTTCTTTACATGAAGAATTTGGGGTGAATACAGTTTGGCAAAGTTCAAAACTGAACAGAGGTGTATATTTATATAAAAAGGACGAATTAAAGTGTCGTTTTCCAGAAACTATTGAAATTCTATCAAGATACTATGATGACAGTGATATAATCAATTTTTATAAAAATCATGGAGCAGTTCATCCAATCATTATAGATTTGATTGGAACTACTGGAGCCGGAAAGACAACCTTTTGCCAACAATTCATCGACGAAGATAGCAAAAAATTAGTAGACCTTACTATTTCTAGAGCAGGACAAAGCACAGTTATTCAGACTGATATTTTGATTTTAGAAAAAACAAAGAGGAAAATGTTTTTAAAAGTCCGAAGTAAACTTGACATTCTAAAAGATATCTTTTTAGTTGCCACTAATATTGATCTCAGCATTAAAGGTAAAACTATCGCTAGCATGGTAAAAAGATCACAAAAATTTTATGATCAAGATATAATAAATAAGGTCAGTAGCTTTTATTCTGATGGAGATTCTAAAGAAAAATTTATATCGTTTGCTGAATCCATTCAAAATGATTCAAAGAATTCCGGATTAAAATCCGATGAATGGATGTCGGAAAACATTGTTAATTCAAAGTATCATTATATAATTGATGATTATGTTGATACTGATGAAGATGATTTTTATGGCTATAGGATCGAATATGATCTGAATGACAATAATGCCGAAAATACAATTATTACAACCATAGGATATAATGTTTATAGCTTTAGAAAGGAAAACGTAGAGGCTTTTCCAGCTATGGTAGGGGTTCCGTCTAAATGGCTCTTATATGATCATGCGATTTTAATCTTACCATGTAGTAAGGATGCTAAGGTGTATATAGATTACGATTTTTCTCAAGGATTAGTGTTTAGGGATTCTATCGGTCATGATTTAGATGAACAGGGTAGCATTGCTTCTGATTTTGAAGTTAAAAATAAGATATTCTTAGTTCCGATAGATACAAGTGGTCGACTAATAGATACAAGATACAGTAATCTTTTTGAAAAAATTATGATATCTGACCCTAAAAACAGCATTTTTATATTAACCAAGATTGATAAAGATGATATTTATAAGTCATATAAAGAAAGTGATTACTTGGAAGACAAGAGCTTTAAAAGAGAATTTAGAAATAAATTAGCAAGTACATACAACGGAATGCTTGAGGCTTTCTATAAAGAAAACATCTCAAATGAAGGGAATGATGAATTTGAAAAAGATGAGAAAATTCTTTTTGACAATTTTATGAAGTCGTTTTTTAATTGCTATCTTTCTGAAATAGAAAGCACGAAGGGTTATGTTGCGGATGCACATAAGATAACTTATATGGGGGATATTACAGAAACCTTTGACAAGGACTACGTTGATATAGAACGTATTGATTCGTGGTTTGAAATCGTTAATGGCATCCTTAATGAACATAAAATCTCTTTCTATACAAATATTTCTCGCCTAAGAGGTTCTAATGAATTCCACAAGCAAAAAGTAGTTAATCAATGTGCGGATTCTCTGAATGTATTGACAACGTTTTTCTCGGATAAATTGATTTGGGATAAAGAATTTGCTTCGCACTTATCCTTATTTTCTAAAGACTATCGTAGTTTTTACAGCAGAGCATTGAATTGGCATTATTCATGTTTTCGTTCAGATGCTAGTGGCATTTTGGATAATCTATTTTTTTGTGATTACCCTTCCCGATTGATAAGAGATGTGAAGTCATATACCCTTAAAGGTACTAAAGATAATTATTTCAAGACAAAGATTGTTAATTCTTTGTCAGAATACTTGTTTTATATATATAATGCTAACGAAACCCCAAATCATATTATCAACATTGCCGACAATATCATCTCTTCTACTTTTGAAAAGGCAGTTAAGATTTCATATAAGGCATTCGAAAGAAACTTGCTATACAAATTTAAAAATGACAATATTAAGATCATTTTTGATGATACGACAGGAACTTTTGTGAAGCCAAACTGTACATGGGAAACGATGAATGAAAGTCTAAGATCATATTACACTATAACCGAAGAGTATCTTTGCATATTCTGTAATCTTTTTGCGAAATTCAAGCATAATCTATCTGTTTATTTAATTGATGTATTTAAGATTTTACTGAATGATGAATTAAATGAATTGGATAAAAAAATAAAGTAAAAACGAGAACAAATTGAGTAGGAGGCTACCCATTAATTGGGTAGCCGACCTCTCACGCCACCGTGCGTACCGTTGGCTAACTACTCATAACGATACTTTATTACTTCAAAAAATATGCCGGACACAGCAATAAACATCAAGCTTTCAACTCTGACACATCAATCTGCCCGAGGCATTTGTAGTAGATGTCTATTTTCTGTGTCCGGACTTTTTCTTCCTTTACCCGCTCATGAACTATTATCTTATCAATAAACTCATTCAATATAGTGATTTCACTTGAAAACGGAGTCTATAATTGGTAAAATAAGACAATGGC
>CAZSXS010000017.1:0-47157 GCA_964611385.1 uncultured Defluviitaleaceae bacterium | reverse complement strand
AGTAGGCGGCTCGAACGAGAAGCCCCCGCTTCTTTAAGCGGCGGGAGTACGTCACGAACCCAGTAAATGCCTCATTGCTTTTCTTTGAAAATTGAATTACAATCATTCTATACTTTATGAGGGATAGAGGTTTTGCCATGTTCTTTAAAGACAAATTTGAACGAGTAATAAAAATGAATCGAGAGCTTGATCAAGAGTTAAAGGACGAGCTTCAGCGGAACCCCTTGGAAAAAAACGACGTCTTAGCTATGATTATTGCGGCGCTCTTGGTTCTTTTGCCCGCGATTCTGCTTGTGTTTGGGATCTTTCTTTTGGTCATTTGGTTATTTATATGATGAAAGTGTTCGTCTTGAAAAAGCAAAGAGTGTTGTTCATTTCCAATTTGAGCGCGCTAAGGCGCTAGTGGAGGATAGTATGACAAGGTCAAAAATTTATAAAGAATTGACAACTGATGAGATTAATAAAATTATGATGGATTTATATGGTAATGAATGCCAAATTAAAGAGTATCATATTTTAAAAGGTGGATTATTTAATACAACATATAAAGTTACTTCAAATAACAGCCCCAATACAATCGTTGTTCGTGTTGGCCCTGTGAATAAGCATTTATTATTTGATTTTGAAAAAGATATGATGACGGCTGAACAACATCTGCACCGATTATTGCACGATCATTCAATTCCTACATCAAATGTAATAAAGTATTCAGCTGAAAAAACAGTGCTAGACAGAGAATACATCATTACAGAATTTATAGATTCCATTCCTATGAATGATCCATCTTTGGCAAATGTTGATTTAAGTGCTGTTTATGAAGAATTAGGCCGTTATACAAATAAGCTTCATCACATTAAAAACAATAAATTTGGGTGGTTGCGTCAAACTGAATGGGGATTATTTGATAAATGGTCTGATTTTATTATAAGGTTTTCAAACGAAGCTGCTGAAAAAGCAGAAGAAAATAATTTGTATGAGCAAGCTGATATTGATTTATTCCGTCAAATCACAAAAAGCAATCTAAGCCTTTTTGATGAAATATCAATTCCTTATATGGCACATACCGATTTATGGCAAGGAAATGTACTGTTATCAAAAATAGAGGATACATATAAAGTATCTGGTATTATTGATCTTGACAGAACCATATTTGGAGATCAGTACTGGGACTTCAGTACCCCGTGGGTTATTAATGAGTCTTTTCTGAAAGGTTATGGTGGCAATATACATACTGATGATGGGTATTTGAAAAGGCAAGATATCTATAAATTAATTGGAGGATTTTTTGGAGCATATGTTTGTTTAATTGAATATGATGATTATGAATGGTTTTGCAGAGAAAAAGAAAACATAGTCAATTTGTTAAAGAAAATGAGGGAATGTTGAAAGCCTGAGTACATAAAAGAAGACCTATGGTTTTGCCTAGGTCTTCTTTTGTGTTTATGAGTTAAAAATCAGAAAGCTTTTGGCAGATGTTCAGCAAGCTTCCTATTTTGGACAATCAAAATCCATACTTTCAAGAAGCTACTTTTAACCCTACAGTGGGCAAAACAAGGCTCAGCGCTTCCCTACATTGGATTGCTTTGAAACGGGTGTTCGGAAGAGAATATGAAGTAGCGCTTTCCCGTTGAAGGGAATCAGAGGCCAAAGATAACTTCGGCCTTTGTCCAGGGTCTCTGTGCTGATGGTGATGAGGAAGATAATCCCAAGACCCGCCAAAAATCCCCAGTGCCAAAAAAGTCCGGTAAGAAGTAGCAGGAACAGCCTAAAAACCCGTATGGCGGCACTAAATTCCACATTGGGAATACAGAAAAGCGCAATGGCAGAAAGCGACATATAGAAAATGGTTTCAGGTACAAAGTAGCCCACCTTGATGGCAAAGTCTCCAAGTAGCAAGCCCCCGATGATGCCAAAGGCACCGCCCAAGTAGCTAGGCGTATGAAGCGAAGACATTCGCAAAAGATCAAAGCCAAACTCCAGGATCAAAAATTGGACCAGAAGCGGAATGGATGTTTTTTCCTTCGTCCCAATAAACTGTAAAAACTTGGGTAAGATGCTTTGGTTTTCTGCCAAGAAGAGCCAAAGAGGGGTTAAAAACAAGGATACAGCCATTGCGAAAAGCCGTACATAGCGGTTATAGGTGCCTACCAGGGGATTTTGATAATAATCCTCTGCAAACTGTGTAAAGTAAAAAAAGGTAGAAGGGGTAATCATCACGCTAGGTGTGGTGTCCACCAGAACCAAAACATGACCCTCATGGAGATAGGAGGCAGCAATATCCGGACGCTGGGTGTATTTAAACTGAGGCAGGGGGTTGTACCATTTTTTCTTGAGTAGCAGTTCCTCCAAGCTTTTTTCAGCCATGACCAGAGAATCAATTTGTATGTTGTCTATTTTTTTGCGTAAAAGGGTCAGATAATTCTTGTCCACCCTATCCTGAATATAAGCCAAGCAAACGTCTGTTTTGGAGCTTGAGCCGACGGTTTTCATCTCAAAAGTTAGTCCGCTGTTTCGAACTCGGCGGCGAATGAGAGCGGTGTTAAACACAATTGTTTCCACAAACCCATCCTTGGAAGCGCTAGTAACCCGCTCCGAATCCGTTTCCTCTGGATTTCTGGCTGGGTATTCCCTGGCATCAATGATGATACCCGTTTCCTCTCCGTCAATCAGCAAGGCCAAGGAACCCGACAGCACAGACTGCTCCATTTCCTCAAGGCTACTAAACTCCGCAACCTCTAAGTATGCTATGGTGGCTTTCATCAGTTCCTTGATATAAGCACTTCCGCTTGTAGCGGCGCCTGTATTGGAAGTACCTTCCGTTCCTGATACTGGCTTCATGGTCTGCAAGGCCTTAACGACAAAGTACATCACCTGATCCTTGGCAAAGCCGTCTACAAAAATCAAGTAGCCGTCTCTATCGCCCACTTGTATATCACGACCGATTAAATCGAAGCTTTCTTCTATAGGAAGCTTCTTTTTTATCTGCTCTATATTTTCCTGCAAGCCTTTCTTTAATTGCATATGCATCACCTCTTTGCCTATTTTTAGCAAAGAGCGTAGATTTATACCCTGTCCTCGGGATAAGCAAATATGTACCCATTTTCACAGGCCCATTTGCATACAGCATAGTCATAGTCGTAAGTCATGAAAAAAGCGGACCCATGCGGCCCGCTTTTTTCATTTCATCTCAATATTGTTCTACTCTTATCCTTTTAAGCTTAGTTACCAATGCTTTGTACTATGGCCTTCACTTCCACCTCGAAATCAGGCATGGTGAATTCAAGCTCAGCGTAACAAACAGAGGAAGGATTAACCAGCTTTGTCACGAGAACCGGAATACTGGGATCGCCCTTCTTATAAACCAGAACATCCTGAATCCAGTACCCGTTAAAGTAACTGTCTTGAAGTCGAATATTGATCAACGCATCCTTTTTGAAGGTGTTATAGGTGTAGTTTGAAGAGAAGTGATGGGTCAGAGTCAATCCATTGGACGAAGAAGAATCAAAGGAGATCGGATACATGGCTTTGTCGGAAACATAAATCTTGATACTCTCACGAAGTCCATTTGGTATTTCATTACCATTGGCATCCACTTCAAAGGCAGTCACACGAATGACCTTATCAAATTGCTCGTTAGCAGCAATTTTCATCGTAGCGGTTAAAGATGGGCCGCTGGTTACATGACCATTCAGTGCACCTGGGCTGGTTAAAGCGCCTGGGGTAGTTAACGCACCTGGGGTAGTTAACGCACCGTCTGTTGTAATACTTGTGCCGCTTGTAATGAAGGTATCCGCAGACAGGTTGAAGGATTCAAGACAAGTGAATGCATTAAATTCGCCTTCATTGATGCCATTAAAGCCTTCTATCTTCCACCCGAATTGACGATTCGGGTTATCAGTGGTAGCTGTAAAGCTGAGGGTATCTCCTTGCTTTGCAAACTGGCTGCCAGTACTCGTGTTGATGGTGAAGCCCACATCTTCAAAAGTCACATGCACGAAGACATTCATAGCAGGCATTTGGAAGGAACGTCCAGCGCCTTCACCCAGGTCGTTACCGGTCATCGGAATGTTCAGATCTTGACCGTTGCTATCTCTCAGTGTAATCGCTGAGATCTTTTTGCCCGCTGGGATATTCCAAATTTTAATCTTCGCTGTGTCATTAGCATTTAGAGGATAGCTGTAATGGGTAGCTAAATTAAAATCCGATCCAGATTTAGCAATATAATAGCCTTGGTATCCTGGTTCTCCCGGATGGGGGTTGGAGCCGTTGTCTCTAAGCTCTAACTTGAAGACAACATCGTAGTTCGGCATATCCGTGAAGTAGTAAACTTTATGGTTAGCACTATCTGATACATTTGTTAAATACTTGGTGGTTTGACTATCATTTAATTTTTCCAAGTATGCATATAAATGTTTGTTTTGTGGAATAATACCACGGACTTCAATATTAACCGTGCTACCTGGAAGCAGATATTGATCCTTAATGACTACTTCAAAACCTTCTGGATAAGTCACATCAGCAATAACCTGATAACTTCCTTCCGGCTGACCGGGTGTAGGAGTCGGAGATGGAGATTCTGATGGTGCTTCTGTTGGAGGTGTCGGAGATGGAGATTCTGATGGTACTTCTGTTGGGGGTGCTGGTGTTTCTGAACCCTCTGGTGTGGCAGTCGGCTCCGTTGTAGGCGGAGTAGAAGGTGAAGCAGTAGGTTCAGTGGTCGGTGCAATCGTAGGGATAGGTGTACTGGTTGGATACTGTGTATAACTTGGGGAGTCTGTGGGTGTTGCAGTCGGTTCGGGTGTAGTTGTTGTACCCGGTGCACTTGTTGCTTCGCCTGTATTCACTGTAACCGATCCGCTGTTGTTTAAGGTGACATTCTCCAGATCGGCGGTTAAACTATTGATTTTACCCTTGTCACTTACATTCAACTGAACATCCTTGGCGCTCTTTGCAATCGAAACGTTATTAACCTTTCCGTTGACATTTAACTTGGCACCATCAGCATTAACATTTAAGTTTGTCAGTGTTCCGTTCAAATTCAGGCCTGTTCCGGTTGCACTTGACGCAACAGTCAGGGTTTTAACGACTGATTTTTCATCCGTGCTAAAGTTGGAGCCTGCGCCGTTGATATTAACATTGTCAATCTTAGCATCAATTGCGTTTACCTTAACGCCTTCACCGATGTTTAAGGTCTTGACTGTGCCAATAATATTCACGTCATCGCAGCCATCATCTACATAAACCACATCAACCTTTGCGCCGCCCAGTGCTTTGATCGACACAGTGCCGTTCACGGTTGAAATGATCATGTTGGCAATTTCACTTTTGCCTGTAACGATGATGGAGTTCTCTCCGCCACCTCTGACCACGGTGGTTCCTTTTACCTTTACGCCGTCTAAGGTGACTTCGCCGCGGCCCACTCCGTCAGCAATAATCAGATTTCCATTAATGGTCATGTTTTTCAGCACAACATCTGTAGAGCTAACGATCAAAGAACCGTTAACAGTAGAATTTTGAACTGTACCAGGCTTGGCTACATAACGGATAACCAGGTTATTCAGCACATGAGCAAATTCCGCTCTGGTAATGGGCTGTTGGGGATTGAGAAGAGCCTTCGCCGTATCCGGCAGTCCTTCCAAAAACCGACCAGCATACATGGCGGTAACATCGCTGGCTGCCCAGCTACTAACCTTGTCAGCATCCGTAAAGTAACTCAAAGAGCCGCTTTTATTCAGACGGAAGGCTCTAGCCAAAATCGCATAAGCAGCTTCTCTGGTAACCGGCTGATCGGGGTACATCATAACCCCGTCACCAACAAGGGTGCCCATTTTAACCGCTTTAGCAATGTCGTCCACATACCATTTTTTGCTATCAAGATCCTGGAATTTGGACACATCACCTTTGAGTGTAGAGCCAAAGGCTCTATTAACAATTGCGGCAAGCTGTGCTTTCGTAAGCGGATCATTTGGCATGATATTACCCTCACTACCAAAAAGCAAGCCATTATCGACCGCTCGCTTAAGCCCTGCTGTAGACCAATCGCTAGGCATATCGCTGAAGCTCAGGGTCTCTGCGTTGACAAGCGTGCTAACGGGCAGAACAACCAGCATGAGCAGCGCCATCAACGTAAAACTAAAAAACCGTTTAATCATTTTTCCCTCCCATTTTTGCGGTAAAACAAAGGGCTTAAAACCGTGGGGGAAGAGAGAGGAAAACTTTTTTCAAACGGCGAAAAAAGTTTTCCTCTCTCTTCCCCCACACCCCCATCTCTCCTTTCAAAAAAGCCGGTCATTGGGGGCTTGGATAATGCCAATTGTTTTTTCCTGCTATTTTTTACATAGTTTATTTTACATACTTTTCTAAATAAAACAAGAGCTAATTAATACTTTGTAGGGTGAAATTTGCAGTTTAGTGTTTGTATTCTGTTGTTGATCTCAACAACAATAAACTTTAAGCATGGTACAGAAAAAGGCCGAAGCTAGGTGTAGAAACGAACCTAGCTTCGGCCTTTTAAGAATTTAATGAATCTTACTCATTTAAATCTACCCTATAACCTTGCCCCAACCCATGTCCGGCTTTTTTGAAAAGAGGAAGGAGGGGGTTGGGGGAGGAAGGAGAAAAACTTTTTTCGCCGTTTGAAAAAAGTTTTTCTCCTTCCTCCCCCAAGGTCTTCATCTTTATCTATACTTAGGTAGCCAGCTTCCGTGGGCTTCGATGAGATCGTCCACTAAATTCCGGATCTCGTCTAGGGATAGCTCGCTGGCAGTGTGGGGATCCATCATGGCCGCGTGGTAAATGTGCTCGCGTTTGCCGGTTACGGCTGCTTCGATTGTCAGAAGCTGAACGTTGATGTTGGTCATGTTCATGGCTGCTAGTTGTGGTGGTAGCTTGCCTACGTAGCTGGGATGTACACCGTACGCATCAACTAAACAGGGTACTTCTACACAGGCGTCTGCCGGAAGGTTTTCAATTAGACCTTTGTTGATTACGTTTCCGCCAATTTTGTAGGGGTTCCCTGTGATAATGGATTCCATGATATAGGAGGCAAACTCATGAGAACGTGTGTGGGTGATTTTGCCGCCGTTTAAGATGTCGTCCCGTTCCTTTTGCCATCCAGCAATCTGGTTAATACAACGCCTTGGATACTCGTCTAAGGGAATGTTAAATTTTTCAATCAGCTCGGGGTATTTTGATTTTATGTAGAACATGTTGTACTCAGCGTTGTGCTCGCTGGATTCTGTGCAGTAGTAGCCAAGCTTTTCCATGTAGTCGTAGCGTACCATGTCGCCGTGCTTTTCGTTGGCGTTTTTCTCCTTGGCACGACGCTTGATTTCGGGATAGAGGTCGTTTCCGTCCTTGTCCTTGATTTCAAGTAGCCAGCCCATATGATTGATTCCGGCGATGAGTTCCTTTCTGCCTTCAAGGGCAGCTTCCATGCCCAGATTTTTCATTAAATGCTCGGAGCAGACCTGTACACTGTGACAAAGCCCGACTGTCTTCACACCAGTGTAGCGTAACATGTAGCCGGTCAGCATGGCCATGGGATTGGTGTAATTTAAAAAGAGACAGTCTGGGCAAACTTCTTCCATGTCTCGAGCAAAATCGCTCAGCACAGGTATGGTGCGCAGAGTACGCATAATACCGCCTATGCCCAAGGTATCGGCGATGGTTTGGCGCAGACCGTATTTCTTGGGCACCTCAAAGTCCGTAATGGTGCAGGGATCATAGAGACCTACCTGTATGGCATTGACCACAAAGTTTGCGCCCCGTAAGGCTTCTTTGCGGTTTTCAACACCCAGATAGGCTTTGATGACGGCCTTGCCTTGGTTTGTGTTTTCGTTGATGGCTTTCAGGATGATTTCGCTGTCACGCAGACGTTCTCCGTCAATATCATAAAGTGCAATTTCCGCTTCCTTCAAAGCGTCGGTGCACATGCAATCCCCCAAGACATTTCGGGCAAAGACTGTGCTGCCTGCCCCCATAAAAGTAATCTTAATCATTTTAAAAAACCTCCTGTTCTTGATTGGCACTCAGTACTGTTCAGCTTTGCAAAGCTGCCATGATAAACAATTGATCTGGGTTGAATCAAGGCAGCTTGGTTCTGTTTAAAGACTGAATATGGTTATAGTATAGTAAGCTTTTTGCCTTCATACAAGAGACAAAAGTAACTTTTACATGGTATAATGTAATCTGAACTGCTTTTAGGTTATGTAGAGGAGGCTGATATGCGAACGAAAATGATACCCTTGGAAAATAAAAAGTTTCATGATTTAAACCCCGTGGACTGCGGTGAGGAGGTTTGTGTCAGTGGCCATGGCTTTGGCCCTCACATTCGGGATTATTACTTGATTCATTATGTGCTGAGCGGGAAGGGGGTGCTCAAGAAGGACAAAAAAATTCACCCTGTTGAAAAAGGTGAGGCCTTTTTAATCAAACCGGGTGAGGTCACTACCTATGTGGCTGATCGGGTTGAACCCTGGCATTATATTTGGATTGGCTTCAACGGTCGTCTGGCCGAACGCTTTGATCATCTGGAGGATCCAGTCCTTCGGGGTGAACTGTCTATCTTTTTGGAATTGATGGAGGCCAGAACGATCACGGCCAAGGAAGAATTTTTGGCGGGGAAGCTGTTTATGATTTATGCCACCTTGTTCGGTAAAAGCGAGGATGAAAACTTGGTGAGCCTGACCGTGCGGCAAGCTAAAAGTTTAATTCGTAGTAACTATATGAAGCAAATTAAGATTGAGGAGTTGGCTGCCATCATGGGTATCAACCGGCGCTACCTCTCCAGACGCTTTAAGGAA
This sequence comes from uncultured Defluviitaleaceae bacterium, assembly GCA_964611385.1. Taxonomy (GTDB): domain Bacteria; phylum Bacillota; class Clostridia; order Lachnospirales; family CAYPQA01; genus CAZSXS01. The sequence goes on along the minus strand of CAZSXS010000017.1, from coordinate 38,353 downwards.
AAAACTGGCTTATCCCTCAAGGAATTTTTGACAAAAACAAGACTTGACAAAGCAAAAGAGCTACTTTCTCAAAAGTACAAGTGCCTAGAGGTGGCCGCTATGGTGGGCTATAATGACCCCCTACAGTTCTCAAAGGCTTTTTATAACTATTTTGGGGTTTATCCTTCTGAGTACAAAAAAAATGTGCCCTTTCAAAATCCTGTATAAAAACAGGGTTTTGAAAGGGCACGTAATCGAAATCCTTATTCAGCTGTAATCTTAACATTTGCAACTTCAAACAATGGGGCAGCTACGAAAGTTACATTTCCCTTCAGCACGGGAGGGATAATTTGCATCTCAGGCAAGCCCATACCCGGATTAATGGTTTTTTGGCCAATCTTAATATAGTAGGATAAATCGCCGAGCGAACAGGTAATCGTATCACCGTTTGACCAAGATACCTTCATGCCGAAAGCCTCTGCTAGCTTACGAAACGGAACCATTAAAACACCATTTTCGGTGTAAGGCTTTTCTTCATCAGTGACTTTGATCGAAGCGCCGCCAACGCTGAACTCATTACCCTTGAAAGTGATGTTCACGGTATCCTTTGGTATCAAATCGGTTGGTGAAGCTGCCAGCACCGAAGTTGACATCAGAACGCTTGCTGCTAAAAGCGCAAGAGCTTTCTTGAATTGTTTCATAGTATTAACCTCCCCTATATTGGATGACGGATTTCAATCCGCAGATTGTATGTAGTTGTTACAGATTATACCATACCGAATTTTAATTTCAAGCAAATTTTAATAAATGTAACAAAATTTACATAATAAAAAATGCCTACATTTTTCGCTGTTTTGACGGTTTTTTACCTTTGTTTGAGCCTGTATTTCTCTTGCAGAAAACAAGAGATTGTTTTTTGTGAAAATTATGCTATACTGTTTCCAGGGAATTTTTCAAGGATGACAATGATAGACTATGGTAAAACCATGCACTCAGTCACGATTATCTTTGCAAAGCCGCCCTTAAAACAATAGAATTAATTCGGGTTCAATGATGGCGGCTTGTAAATGTTTAAGAGACTGAGTATATGACCCTAAAGGAGGAAGAAACAATGGAAATTGGAGCACAACTTTTTACAGTAATGAAGTATACGCAGACAGAGGCCGATTTAGCGGAAACCTTGAAAAAATTGGCGGATATTGGTTATAAGTGGGCTCAGGTCTCGGCCATTGGGGACATCCCAGCTGCAAAAGTGAAAGCGCTTGCTGACAGCAACGGAATCAAAATTCCCCTCACGCATACAAACCCAACAAGATTGCTTAATGAAACAGACGCTGTTATTGAAGAACATATCGCTATGGGAGCCGGATTTGTTGGCATCGGTTCCATGCCTGTCGAATATAAAACAGATGCAGAAACCATTCGCAAGTTTGTCAAGGACTATCAGCCCGTTGCAGAAAAAATCAAAGCCAAGGGCCTTAAGTTTATGTACCATAACCACGGCTTCGAATTTGAAAAATTTGAAGGCAAGTACATGTTTGATTACTTAGTTGAAGGATTTTCTCCTGACCTTATGGGCTTTGTACTGGATGTTTACTGGTTACAGTATGCTGGCTTTGATCCAGCCTACTGGCTTGAAAGACTGGAAGGCAGAACAGAAACCATTCATTATAAAGACATGCAGATTTTGAATGGTGTTCCTGCTATGGCGCCTGTCATGGAAGGTAACTTGAACTGGAAACGCATTATCGAGGTGTCCAAGAAGACAAAGGTACAGTACGCCTTTGTAGAACAGGACAACTGCAACGGAGAGGATCCCTTTGTTTGCCTGAAAAAGAGCTTTGATAACTTAATGAAGGCAATTTAAAGAAAGTGAGAGGTTCATATGCATAAGGTTCGTTTTGGTATCATCGGATATGGCAATATGGGCTCGGGGCACGGTAAGAGCTTTTTCGAAGGTAAGGTTAAGGATGGTGTTTTGACGGCGGTTTGTGACAAGAACCCCGAAAAGCTGGCCCTTGCGCAACAAGAGCATGAAAAGCATGACTATGCGCAGCAAGTAGGTTCTACACTTAAGGTCTTTGATCATGCAGAAGCTATGTTTGACAGCGGTGAAATTGATGCCGTTATCATTTCGGTTCCTCACTATGACCACCCGCCTTTAGCCATACTGGCGTTTAAGAAGGGGATCCATGTCATGTGCGAAAAGCCCGCCGGTGTTTACACCAAGCAGGTTCGGGAAATGAATGCAGCCGCTGAAAAATCCAATGTCGTTTTTGCCATGATGTTTAATCAGCGGACGAACTGTGTTTACCGTAAAATGAAGGAAATGGTAGACAATGGCGAGATCGGCGAACTTCGCCGTTCCAACTGGATTATAACCAACTGGTACCGCCCCCAGGCTTATTATGATTCGGGGGACTGGAGAGCCACCTGGTCCGGGGAAGGGGGCGGCGTGTTACTGAATCAATGCCCACATAACCTCGATTTATGGCAATGGATTTGTGGTATGCCTACGACTGTCCGAGCCTTTGCTCATGAAGGAAAGTGGCACGACATTGAGGTTGAGGATGATGTAACGGCTTATGTGGAGTATGCAAACGGCGCCACAGGTGTATTTGTCACCAGCACAGCCGACACCCCCGGTACAAACCGCTTTGAACTGACTGGAACCAAGGGCAAGCTGGTTTGTGAAAATAACAGACTCACTTTTACCAAACTTGAAGTATCCGAACCGGAATTTTCCAAGACCAACAAGGTGGCTTTTACACAGCCCAATTCAACAACAGAAGAAGTTGAAACCGACGGGGAGAATCCCCAGCATGTGGCTGTACTAAGCGCCTTTGCCGCCCGAATTTTACGGGGTGAACCTTTGGTAGCCGAGGGTAAGGAAGGCATCTTCGGCTTAACCTTATCCAACGCCATGCACTTCTCAAGCTGGACAAATAGCACCGTCACACTTCCTCTTGACGAAGATTTATTCTATGAGGAACTCAAAAAACGCATCAAAACCTCAAGACGCAAAGAATACGTCATGAGCGGCGGTGTAGTAGATCTAAGTAGCACATATAATGCTTAAAAAATTCTTAAGAAGGGGTAATACAATGAGTAAGAACAAGGATAAATTGGTTGAAGCCATAACAAATATGGAGGATGATTTTGCGCAGTGGTATACGGATGTGGTCAAGAAGGCTGACTTGGCGGATTATTCGGCCGTGGGCGGCTTTACCATCTTCCGGCCCTATGGGTATGCCATTTGGGAACTGATTCAAAAAGAATTGGATGCACGCTTTAAAGAGACTGGTCATGAGAACGTCTATATGCCTATGCTGATGCCCGAAAGTCTTCTGCAAAAGGAAAGCACACATGTAAAGGGCTTTGCGCCGGAAGTGGCCTGGGTTACACAGGGAGGTAGCGAGCCTTTGACAGAGCGCCTTTGTATTCGCCCTACCTCTGAAACGCTCTTTTGCGAGCATTACAAAAATATTGTTCAGTCCTATAGGGATTTACCCAAGCTGTACAATCAATGGTGCTCCGTTGTCCGTTGGGAAAAAACTACTCGCCCCTTTTTAAGAACAAGAGAATTTTTATGGCAAGAGGGGCATACTGCTCACGCAACTGCTGAGGAGGCTCAGGAGGAAACCTTGAAAATGCTGGGGGTATATACAGAGTTTTGTGAAAACATCCTAGCGCTTCCTGTAATCAACGGCGAAAAGACACCCAGTGAGAAATTCGCTGGCGCACAAAAGACCTACACCATTGAAAGCGTGATGCATGACGGGCGTGCCTTACAGTCAGGTACCTCTCATAATTTCGGTGATGGCTTTGCCAAAGCCTTCGACATCACCTATACCGATAGCAATAACGCCCTCCGCCATGTGCATCAGACTTCCTGGGGACTTTCTACTCGTCTTATCGGAGCTCTAATCATGGTGCACGGGGACAACAGTGGCTTGGTGCTTCCGCCCAAGGTTGCACCGGTTCAAGTGATACTCATCCCCATCGGAAAGGCCTCAGAGCGGGCTGCCGTATTGGAGAAGACCGATGAGATCATGAACCGCCTTAAAAAAGTTGTTCGGGTAAAGGCCGACACCAGTGACAAATCACCGGGCTGGAAGTTTAGTGAGTACGAAATGAAGGGTGTACCTCTGCGCATAGAGTTGGGGCCCAAGGATTTGGAAGCCAACAGACTAACCCTTTCCCGCCGAGACAGCGGTGAAAAGCTGAGTCTTTCTCTGGACTTATTAAATACAGACGCTTTTGAGAAAGAGATCGTAACTATTTTGGACGACATACAAGATTGTCTTTATAAAAAAGCCATACAGCTGCGGGAAGAGAAGACCTTCGAGGCTGTCAGCTTAACGGAATTCGAAGAAAAGATGAACAAAAATCAAGGCATCATCAAGGCCATGTGGTGCGGAGACGAGGCTTGCGAGGACAGCATCAAGGAAAAAACGGGGGCCTCCTCTCGCTGCATCTCCTTCAAAGATGAGCCGATCAGCAATGTTTGTGTATGCTGTGGCAAAAAGGCTGAATCTTTAGTTTACTGGGGTAGGAGTTATTAAAGTGTAATTGGAGGAATAAAAATGGATTGGTTAAAGGAAGTAACAGAGAAGATTAACAAGAAAATGAAGAGTGAGAGTGCAAGAGTCGGCGGGGACTTTATTCCTTATACACCCATCAACGGAAAATATGAGCAGGAGTTCGGTGGTCATACAATTTATTGGTGGACCAATGGCTTTTGGGGCGGTATCCTTTGGCAGATGTATGCAGCCACCAAGGATGAGCAGTATAAGATCATGGCTGAAAAGGTCGAGAAGAAGTTGGATGAAGCTTTGTATGGCTTTGAAGGCCTTCATCATGATGTGGGCTTTATGTGGCTCCATACGGCTGTGGCCAACTATCGCCTGACCGGTAACGCTGAGTCCAAACGCCGGGGTTTGATTGCCGCCAATGTTCTAGCTGGTCGCTATAATCCTAATGGAAAATTTATCCGCGCTTGGAATATGGACAGAACTGGTTGGATGATCGTGGACTGTATGATGAATATTCCTCTTCTATATTGGGCTTCCGATGTTACTGGTGATCCCAGATTTAAGGCCATCGCTATGAACCACGCCGATACGACTATGCGTTATACGGTTCGAGACGACGGCTCCTGTAACCATATCATTATTTTGGATCCCAATACCGGCGAGTTTGTAGACAATCCTGCCGGGCAGGGTTATGAATCCGGTTCTTCCTGGTCTCGTGGCCAGTCTTGGGCGCTGTATGGATTCGCCCTAAGTTATCATTACACCAAAAAACCCGAATACCTGAGCACCTGCAAACGAATCGCTAACTACTTTATTGCCAATGTCTGTAGCTCTGGCTATGTTCCGCTAGTAGATTTCCGGCAGCCGCCGGAACCGGTGCTCTATGATACCACTGCGGGTACCATTGCTGCTTGTGGCCTTCTGGCTTTAAGTGATGTTCTGCCAACTTACGAGGGCACCATGTATAAGACCGCTGCTCTGAACATCCTCCAAAGCATAGACCAAAAGCATTGCAATTGGGATCCCGATTATGATAGCATCGTCCAAAACGGAACCGGTTCCTACCACACCACCATGAATGATATTCACATTCCTATCATTTATGGTGACTACTTCTTTATTGAGGCCGTTAATCGTTTGAATAAGGTGGATTTTTTGATTTGGTAAATGGAGTATGAAAATCCATGTCCTAACGAATCAAAAAGAAAAGGTGGCTGTTTTTTGTGCAATCCTGCACTAAAAATTTCGATTGACATTTTCACGATTCATGATATTATAAATAGCAATTATTAAATGAAAGGTGGTGAGAGCATGAAACAATCTAAATTTTTACGCACGAAGGAAATATTCCCTGGCAGTGTTATAGTGCGTAAATATTCATTCAAAACAATGGATACAAGGGATAGCTATGCCCTTTTGGCAAGAGCGAATCATAACCTCGCAATGAATTTTGCCATTTTAGGGGGAAGTCTGCCCTTTTCCAAGAAGATTGTTTTGAATGCCTGTCACCACATAAAATAGCAGCTTAAATCCGCTTCTTTATGTTTGGTTCCCTGTGCAGTCAAAGCCGTCTGTACAGGGTATTTTTATGATTGACATTGCAATAAATGAATTGAATAAATATTACGGCTCAAACCATGTAATTAAGGGCATTTCGTTTGAGATTTACAGCGGTGAGAAAGTTGCCTTGCTGGGCAAAAACGGCTCTGGAAAAACAACATTGTTCAAAACGATAACGGGTGATGAGCAGTATGAAAGCGGTACTATCTCCAAAGCGTCGGGTAAAAAGATTGAAATGCTTGCGCAAATTCCTACATTCGGACAAAACGATACATCGGAAGATATTTTACGTTCATCGTTTATGGAGATAACTGATATCTTTAAAGCTATGAAGAAAATCGAAGGTGATGCCAACCCTGTTGTTCTTGCTCGATATGGCCGTCTTATGGAGGAATATGAGCGGCTTGGCGGCTACGAAACAGAAGTCAGGCTGGATAAAATATGCGGCGGTATGAATATTGACGAAAGGATGAGAAAGCGCCTTTTCAATCAATTAAGCGGGGGCGAAAAAGCGAGAGTGAATTTAGCGCGGATACTTCTGCGTGAGTGCGATATACTTTTGCTTGACGAACCGACGAACCACCTTGACATAGCTTCGCTTGAATGGCTTGAAAGATTTTTGCATGAATTTCCGGGAACAGTTGTCGTCGTCTCTCATGATAGGGCATTCCTCGACAGGGTGATTACCCGTATAATCGAAATTGACGATGGTAGAGCAAATTTCTATTCTGGTAATTATTCGTTTTATGTTGAAGAACGCGAGCGGCGTTACCTTACCCAAGCCGAGCATTACAAACAACAACAACGCAAGATTAGCCAGCTTGAAGCCGCTATAAAAAGGCAGCGTGTATGGGTGCAGATAAATCCGTCGAACACGGCCTTGGCTAAGCGTGCGCTTGCAATGGAAAAACGGATTGAGCAAATGGACAAGGTAGAAAAACCTGTTACAGTGAAAAAACTTGCGGCAGGATTTGACAGCGGAGGCTATGCGGCGAAAGAAATTGTTTCTTTCGATTCTGTGTGTAAGCATTACGGAGAAAAAATCCTTGTACATGATTTAGATTTAAAGATTCTCAGAAATGACCGAATCGCCCTTGTAGGTGCTAACGGGTGCGGAAAATCGACTCTTTTGAAAATGCTGATGGACGAAGAGCATCCCGACTACGGCGAGATAAAGATTAGCCCCAACATAAAAATGAGCTATATGCCTCAATTGATTACATTTGATGATCATGCTACGGTTTTAGATTTGTTGCGTTTCGAAACCGGCTTGCCCGAAGAAAAAGTCCGAAGCGTGCTCGCAAGATTCCATTTTATGGGGGCTGATGTTTTGAAAAAAGCAAACACTCTTTCTGGGGGAGAAAAAAGTCGATTGAAAATTTGTTTGATGATGCAGAAAAACACCAATTTCCTTTTGCTTGATGAACCCACTAACCACCTTGATATAGCGTCACGGGAGTGGATAGAAAACGCTTTATCCGATTTCACAGGTACAATGCTCTTTGTTTCTCACGACAGGTATTTTTTGAACAGATTTGCAGATAAAGTATGGAGCATGGAAAACGACACTATTACTCAATATGATTACGGATTTGATGAATATCTCCAAACACTCCGTAAAGGCGCAGCTTCGGAAAAAGTTCCGGCTAATAAAAATGAACGTAAAAAGTCTAAAAAGTCAAAAAACGCAAAGCCCGTTTCAATCGAAACGCTAATCATTGAAGCGGAATCGGAGCTTAACAAAGTAGCCGCTGAGATTGAAGCGGATTTGTTGAGGGCTGATTTTTCCAAAATAAATGAATTGCACGAAAAAAAGAATCAGCTTGTGGAACGTATCGACGTTTTATATAGCGAATGGCTTGAAGCGGAGAATAGGACATGAGTCCACAAAATTGTCGGTCAGGATAAGAATCGTTTTGTTAATGGGGGTATAAAAGCAGGATTTGGGGATTTTTCTATTGGAATGACAGTTAGGGTTGACGCGACGGATTTTGGCAAAATAGATTATGATGAATTATTTACCGTAGCAAATCAATTTATTACGAGTTGTTCCTAATAAGCACAAATACCGTGCAGAGCAAAAAACCTTGCTTCTTCATAGGTATAAGAATTTTGACGGTACAAAGTTAAGGTGTTTTGATTAACTCGTTATTAAAACAATAGCGTAAAAATATGATATGTTTATAGTAGGAGAAGACCATGATGTTTGATTTAAACAGATTACCCGAAAAAATTTCAAAAAAAATTGCTGGTTTAGACTGGACTTGTGATACTGTCGGAATGTCCGATTCTACAGTACTGCTGTTTGACGAAATGGTATTGAAAATTGAGAAAGCAAGCCGTTCTTCGGAACACGAAAAACTGTTGCTCAGTTGGCTTGATGGAAAATTGCCTACGCCAAAAATCATCGAAGCGGTAACGCAAGACGGCTACAGTTTTTTGCTTATGTCAAAACTATCCGGTGAAATGGCTTGCTCTGACAACAACCTGCGCAACATTGAAGATACAATTATTGCATTGGCAAAAGGCTTAAAAATGCTGTGGGAAATAAATATTATGGACTGTCCCTGCTCGAGTACGGTATCTGATAAACTTGTTCAAGTAAAATACGACATAGAACATGACCTTGTGGACATGGATAATTTTGACCTTGAAACCTTTACAACAGAGGGCTTCACAGACATATTCGACTTATACAGCTATCTTGACCAAAATCGCCCAGTTGAGGATTTAGTATTTTCTCATGGCGATTATTACCTACCTAATATATTTGTATCTGGCAGTGATATAACAGGCTTTCTTGATTTAGGGAATGGCGGCATTTCTGACCGTTGGCAGGATATAGCCCTTTGTGTCCGTACACTACGGAGCAGACATATGAGATTCGCCAACCTCGGTGAAGAAGAATATCTAAAATATAAATCATTACTGTTTAAGGAACTTGGAATTGAACCAAACGAAGAAAAAATTCGTTATTTTATATTGCTTTACGAGTTTTTTTGAGGGTCATACATCCAATAATAAGTAAATTGCCACTAACGTTTCAAAAGCTTATAACTTCGTAAGTATTCTTATACACAATGTGAGGAGAGTTGCTAATGCCAAAATTGATTATTATAAGAGGAAATTCAGGTAGTGGAAAATCTACTGTGGCGAAGACACTACAACGAAAAATTGGACGAAACACCATGCTTATATCTCAGGATATAATTCGTCGTGAAACCTTATGGGTAAACGATGGTGTGGGAACAATGGCACTTCCACTTATAATAAATATGTTGCAATACGGAAAAGCACATTGCAAGGTAGTTATTCTGGAAGGGATTTTATGTGCATCTTGGTATAAAGAATTATTTGAAAGTGCCGTACAAGAATTTTCATCAAATATCTTTGCTTATTATTATGACTTGCCTTTTGAAGAAACATTAGTACGCCACCAAACAAAGCCGAAACTATTTGAGTTCGGTGAAGAGGAAATGAGACGTTGGTGGAACGAAAAGGACTACATTGGAGTTATTATTGAAAAAGTTTTTACAAAAGAAATCAGTTTGGACGAAGCTGTTAACTGTATTTATAATGATGTTATGGCTACACCACTATAAATATTATAGGCACAATTAGCATTACATTAATAAAATTCCGCATTTTGGAAGTGTTTTTGTGATAGAGCAAAAAAAGCACATACAAAGGAGTTCGCCTTTTGTATGTGCTTTTTGCCTTTATCTCTTCGTTCTGATTTTGTTTTGCGTGCTTATAAATGCTTTGTTGATTTCTTGTCCCTTCGAGCCTCTTCCACTGGGTGAGCATGGGTATTTTTTTTGCTTACTTCTAAGAGTTCCTTACTTTCTTGTGAAAGGCTCCCCTCTACGATTGGTATATCTGTGGTATCTTGTGCATTCTCGTCCTTGCCCGTGTCTTCTGGTTCTTCTGTTTCTGGATTTTGAACTTCTGGGTTTTGGATTTCAGGCTGTTGGGTTCCCGGTTCTTGGACAGTCGGCTCTTGAACTGCTGGATCATGGGTTTCCCCTGCTTTAGCTTTCTTAGCTAACTCTTCTGCAAGCTTTTCTTTTTCGGCCTGCATGGCTGCTTCTAGTTCCTTGTAGTTTTCCTTTACATCCTCCAAGGTTTCCTTGGTTTCCTTAGCCTGATCCTTTTGAATCCGAATCATAGCCCCTTCCGTTTTTGACATTTTATGTACGTCCAGCTCAGTTAGGACTTCTTTCCCCTTCTCCCTTGACAACTCCCGTTTAATTTGACCCTTCACTTCATTTTGCTTGGTAATGGTTTTTAAGTGCTGCTCCCCCTCTACCACGCTTTTCGTCATCACTACGGCCAAGTCCCGTTTTTCTTCTTCCTTAATCTTTTTCGCTTTTTCTTTTTTCTCTTCCTGCTTTTTGGCCTCTTCTAATTGCCGAGCCATAATTTCAGCTTGCTTCATTTGCTTTTTCTTTTCTACTTCACCAAGCTTTTCAGTCAGCAGCTTTAACTTTTCATCCTTCTGTTCCTTGGTAAGCTTCGGATCACTTTTGACTGCTTCCATTTCCTTCTTGATATATTCAATTTGCTTATCAAAGGATTTCAACTCATCGCTGATGGGTCTTTTTTTACTTGCATAGGGTGTCTGCATTTCATTGGAAATTTGCATAGTTCCTCCTTATCAGTATTCTGTTTTCTTTTTAAACTTAACTTACAAAGATATCGACATAGGCAAAGCTTCACTTTATGGTAAATTACTGCAGCCTTTTGAACCTGAAATTCGGAAATTCTTTTAACAATTCTTCACAAGAATCCGATATATAAAGTAAAACAGAAAAGAAGGGGAGAACGCAATGATCAACAACGTCGGAAACGCGGAAACATTCCTTCCGAAAAATCAATACTTTGAAAAGCAGTATGCGGATGTCAGCAACCCTATCATTCAAGGAAAAGACCAGGAGACAAAGCTGCCTACCTATAAGACGGTAGAGAAAGCAGAGCAAAAGGGAACAGACTATAAGAATCCCTGCAAGACCTGTGAAAGCCGCAGTTATCAGGATGAATCCGGCGATCCGGGTGTATCGATGAAGTCGCCGACGAAGCTTTCGCCAGCGGCTGCAGGCTCGGCGGTTCGAGCGCATGAGCAAGAGCATGTAACGAGAAACCAAGCCAAAGCTAAGCAAGAAGGCCGAGAAATCCTCTCACAAACGGTATCCATACACACAGGGATCTGCCCCGAATGTGGAAAGACCTATGTATCTGGTGGTACAACCAGAACTGTAACCGCAGCCAAAAAAGAAAACAACAATAACGAAGGTGCCAAGGGCAACACAGGCAACGCAAATGGAATCAGTGGAGTTGATTACTCAGTGTAAGAGTCACACTCAGTACCATTATACTTTGCAAAGCCGTCACACAAAACAATAGAATTTATCAAGGCTGAATGAATGCGGCTTAGAAAAAGCTTTAGAGACTGAGCATAGCAGCGGTTCATCACGGTTTCCAGTACTTGTCAATCGTTTCCTTCACAAGCTGCACGTAACGCTTGCCACGGTTGAAATCATTGAAGATAGTGCCCACCTCACGTTGAGCGACCTCCAATAGACAGCCGCTTGCTGCCTCTGCGATGGCTTTTGTGTTTGCGCGTATAGCTTCTTCATCCAATGGGCCGGGAAGGGTGACAAATTCTGCACGGGGCTTGCTGTAATAGACAATTCTCGTGCCGCGCAGGTATTCACCGATTTTTTGCTCGTCGTTGAAGGGCGATACCGACAGCTTGCGCAGGTTCGGCCACTTTAACAGATAATTTTCCAAGATGGCGTCTACTCGTTCACAACAGCCATAGGACAAGAGCCCAAAGCGCTTTACCAACCGATCCTGATACGGATACACAAATTCACCATACATTTCAGGGGATACTGCCGTGGTTTCCTGGGATTCCAAGAATCCCCAGCATTCCATACTTTTGCTGGCCTTTTCCGTCGGCAGCTCATCTGTAAAGGCAAAGGTTTCCTGTCCCACTGGGCTAAAGCCGTTTGTCGGCAGGATCAGGCCATTCGATTCCAAAAAGTCATAATACTTCTCGTAAACCATAGTTGCCATATCCATAACCGTATGCAGCTCATCGGGTGTATCATACATTGCGCAGAAGTAAGCTTCCATGCCCATTAAATGCACCAAGGGGTTGGTGATGTAACCATTTAAGCTACCCATGACCAATTTTACTGGTAACAGGTCACCTATATAATCCTGTACACGATCAATGTAAGCTTGTGTGCCGGTTATGTCAGCGCTGAAGCTACCATTTTTAAGCTTATTCATATCATCAGCCAAGTTGCCGATGATAGGGTCTATATGGAAGCCTTTGGATTTACCGCCGTCTGTTCGTGAGATTTTCGGCGTGATTCCAAAGGGCGACACTTGAGTATGCCACTGTGTCTCATAGACAGGTGCTATAGGGGTGTCATCATCAAACAATTCACGCCCAACCAGCGAGGCCATAAGGGTACGCTCAATATTACGCGCCTGGCTATCGACACACTGCAGGCGAGGATTAACAACCTCATCTGCAAAATTTGAAAACAGCAGTCTTACGGTGGGCGTATCTCGCTTTCCTACCGCCTGGGCCTCCCATTTTTTCAATATCTCTTCATTTTTAGGAGAATTGGCATATTCGAGCTTTTTATATGCCAATTCTCTTATTATTTCACGGTCCGTTTTTGCCACATTAATCACCTCGTAATTTATTATTGTAAGACCTTGGGGGGCAAGGAATTGGCCAACAAGTTGGCCAATTCCTTGCCCCCCACCCCCCTTCCATCCCTTTTCAAAAAGCCGGACATGGGTGGGAGTATTTAATTTCTACTTATTATAACTTAAAGAAAACAGTAGCTACTTTACCTTTGCCTAAATTAAAGGAAATGCGATCTCCTTCCACAGGAACAGGGCCTAGCTCTTGCTCATGGAAATCACAAAGGACTGCGGATTGTACTGGTGCTGGCAGTTTTACGCTAACTGGTACTTCCTGGGCTGTGCTATCACCAACACTGTCACCATCTCCAGGTTCAAAAACACGTAAGATGAATCCATCACCAGACTCGCTACACTTGAGGGCACTGATCATGGCTCCGCTTAGTTCTATAAAGGAACCTTCGGCGGGAAGATTACCCGGATGGGGGTAAGCGGCTATCAGTTCTACAGTCTGAGCAGCGGCCTTGGCTGTTTGAATCAGTGTGGACGGGGCGGTTTCCTCAACGACGGTGAGGTAGAGCTTGGTCTTAAAATTCCCTACCTCTGGGTATGGGTCAGGGTCATAGCTGGAGCGTAGCAGACTAAGGGACAGGGTATTCTCAAAACCTCGGAACCCGTGTTTGCCCTCAGCCGATAGCAGAAGTGCCTTTTGTCTCTTGACGGGCAGGGCACAGCCAAAGGACAGGGCAGGAGTGTCGTCCTGGGTGGGTCTACGGTCAACGGTTCCGAAGGCCACATCATAGCGATAGGTCTGGGCCTCATAGCTCAGCGGAAGGTTAAAGGAGAGATTGGGTATGCCACTTTCGGCAGAGCCTATTTCCGTCCATGCGGTTTCCGCTTCAATTTTAAGTGTTTTTGAACCCTTTTCTAGGATCAGCCGCAGGGTTGCATTTGAGTTTTGGCCGATTTTTCCTTGAATCTTTAAAATTTGCGCCAGAGGCTTGCTTTCTGGGGCTGCCTCCCATTGAATCCGCTGAGGTAAGATGGGCTTGCTCTCTCCCATAAAGCGCCCTGTGACCCAGGAGGTCATTCCGCTCTGCGGGCTTTCAAGGCTATAGCTTAGCCCTGCTTCTTCGCAAAGCACTTCACCGCTACTCTTATCCGTGATCTTTGCAATACAGCCTCTGCATCCGTCTATCTCCACAAGCAAGTATTCATTTTCGAGGCTATAGCTGGGGGCCTTATGAACACGAAATTCATGCATATTTTCGCCAATGGGTGCGTCTTGAATGCATTCGTCTATTACTATGCTTTGCCAAGCGAAAGGTTTCACTCTAGCATTCACTAACAAGCGGATATAGCTGTGTCCCCAGTATTTGTTAACCCCACTTTCCAGAACCTGTGCTTCCACCGGAGACCCGTCTGCGAGAAAGGCCTTTAAGAATTTCGGATCGCCCTGCCAATCCCACAGGGTCATTTCGGCATTGTCGCAAATGCAAGAACCAGAATTAAAGAGGTGATAAGCACGGCGTATTCCACTGTTTCGCTCCACAGGGCTGATAAAATAGTCCTTAGTCTTGAAACCCACACCAGCACCCTCGGAAGTGGATTCGGGGTCGATGGTGTTCTCAGGACCCAACAGAGCCAGTGTATCAATACGGTCACTAATCGCCCGCAGCGCCCGGGATTTTTCCGTTGTGCCACCAGCCAAAGCGATCTGATAAATCCCCGAGGCATATTCACGGGTAGCGTCTACCCCTGAGCCGGGAAGTATGTCGTGGAAATGGTTAAACAGCACATGCCGCCAGTATTCCTCCAGATTCCGGGCCTCGAAGCCGGGGACGAAGGATGTAGCCATAGCCGAGAAAAGTTCGGCCTCTCCCAAGATCCGGCTGCAGACGGCATCGTATTCCTTGATCTTGGACTGGCTGGTGTAGCAACCAGTGAAGATGACATTTAATTCATGCTCTACTACAGGATATAGGTGGGCGTTCTTTTCTATGCGCTTAAAGTAGTCATGAAAGCTGCCGCAGTAAATGGTGGGAAAGATGGGCCATTGCATCATATCATGAAGTCGCTCCAAATCCCGTCGAGTGGGGCCACCGCCATGGTCACCCACGCCGTAAACCAAGAGCATTTCATCCAGCTGATTCCGCTTACAAAAGTCGGGTACATAAGCAGCATAGCCATAATCCACGGAGCCGAGGTACCAATCGGGCTCCCTGTAAACCAAAACCTGAGCACCAGAGGGTGAACGGTAGTTGTAGACCTCGTTCTCCCCGTTCCCCCGACAGTGGTAGTAATATTTTACGCCTGCATTAGCCAGGGTTTCGGGTACATTGATATTGTGACCGAAGGTGTCCGGCTCAAAGTCCACCAGAAATTGCTCATCCTGTAAGTCCAGGAGCTCTGAGAGGTATCTTTTGGTATACAGAGCGTGACGGGCATAACTTTCACTGCTGGGCATGTTCTTGTCGGTTTCCACCCAGGTAGAGGCTAGCACCTCCCAGCGGCCCTCCTGAATACGAGCCTTGATTTTTGGCAGCATTTCCGGCTCAAACTTCTCCACAATCTCATAGACAGACGCTTGAGATTGCCCAAAGGTGAAGAAATCATATTCCTCCATCAGTCGCAAGACGGTTCGGAAAGTTTCCAGGGTAATGCTTACAGTTTCGTCATAGCGCCACATCCAGTTCATGTCGATATGGGCATGGCCAATAGCACAGAGAGACAAGGCCTTGCAGTCGTCAGCCATAGGCGCAAGTAGTTCTTCACAATGCTTTACAGTGGAAGCGGTCAAAGCTCCCTCACTTGCGTAAGCAGCCTCCAGTGCTGCCAAGGCCTTACTGATCAGTGCATCATACTTGCCTTCTCTGTTTGCAGAAAGCCGAATGGCATAGCTGAGCTGGGAACAGATCCGGTCTTTGTTATAAGACTGGGGTATCTTTTTGGATAGCCTTGTAAGGGTTTTGGTGTTGTTCATAACAGATCTCCTTTTGCTTTTATTTGTTTTTGTCAAAAGCAATCATCTTAAAAAAGATTGCTTTTTGGCGATTATACAGCCTTTAGCAGCTTTTGAATAGGCTTAGAATATTTTTTGAAAACTTGAAAATTACTATTGACAAATTCCAATTTTTAAGATAAAATACTCTTCGTTGGTTAGCCAATTAAATGCTAGTCACAAAAGCAATACATGCCCAGATAGCTCAGTTGGTAGAGCAGAGGACTGAAAATCCTCGTGTCGGCGGTTCAATTCCGTCTCTGGGCATATTTTTAATTAATATTGTTAAGCAGGTGTAGTTCAATGGTAGAACACCAGCCTTCCAAGCTGGTCACGTGAGTTCGATTCTCATCACCTGCTTTTTTCGCGTCTTTGGGTGTTTAAATAAAAAGGCTGTTGCACACTGCTTCCGATTCGATGCTTTTGGCATATCGGGAGTTTGTGTGCAACAGCCTTTTTTGTTTGTTGACCCTTCTAAAGTGGTCTTAGCGTCTATGCAAGCACTAGCTCAATCGAATGTTTTTTGAAATAATCAAGATATTTATCCGCGGGAGGTTTATCCGTAATCAAATAATCCACCTCAGCCAGGGGGCAGTAAGTCATTAGGGAAGCCACATCAAATTTTGTTGTATCTGCTAGTAAAAAGACCTCTTTGCTCTTTTCTATAACGACTTTTTTCAGCTCGAACTCCAGAGTAGTGGAATTGGTGAGGCCACTGTTAATAGAAACCCCCGTAGCAGCCATAAAGCACTTGGTTATATTATAGTTTTTCAGCATGGTGATTGCATCCATTCCTGCAAAGGAACTGGTTTTTCTGATG
Source organism: uncultured Defluviitaleaceae bacterium (assembly GCA_964611385.1). GTDB lineage: Bacteria > Bacillota > Clostridia > Lachnospirales > CAYPQA01 > CAZSXS01. Next base: position 21,792 of record CAZSXS010000017.1, on the reverse strand, counting down.
AGAGATCCTCCAAGGGTGATCACAATAACGTTTTCCATACTAAATAGGATGTTTAAAGCCTTTAAATTATTGGTAATAACGGTCAGGTTTTGGATACTCTTTACATGCTCTAGCATCTGAACGGTAGTTGTACCTGAATCAATAAAAATAATATCATTTTCCTTAATGAAGGAAGCAGCCATTCGGCCTATTCGTTCTTTTTGCTGAGGATTTTCCAGTTCTCTTTCCTCAAAAAGCGAGAGCAGATTGTTATTCGTGTTGGCCGTAACCCCTCCGTAGATTTTTGATATGCTTCCCTTATCCGCCAATATTTTTATATCACGTCTTATGGTGTTTTTGGACACATCAAACACCTTACAAAGTTCGTCCATGGTTACGGACTCCTTACTGATAATATAATCTTCGATTTCTTTAACGCGGCTAAATTTCATCTTATACCCTCCGAAAGTTGGTTATATTCACTTCAATACCTGGTAAATTTACACATAATATCACAAAATATTTCTGGGTACAACAGAATAAGACAAAGTAAACGCTATAATATTTGTGAAGAATACAGCCCCTAATAATAGTTGATTCAATTTATTCAATAGCAAGATGATAGACATCTATATTTTTTTTTGAAAAAGCTATTTACAAATTTCAAAACCTGCGCTATAATGTCACTATAAGTTGATCAAAATATCACTATAAATTGGTCATGTTTTTGTTACAGCTTAGCAAAGTTGCTAGTCATCAAGAGCTTTCCAATAAATTTATGCAATATGCTAACCGTGACTGTTTTCATAAGTTCTTACATATTTTAGGTACATGAAGTCGCCTATGCGCTTTTTTTCATTTCAGCTCCTAGATTCATAGTCGGCTTACATATAAATTTAAGGAGGAATAAAAATGAAAGGTTTCAAATCACTCTTATTTGCAACTTCTCTATCTGCTTTGGTGGCTATGTCCGCTTGTGCAACTGCGACACCCGCACCACCATCTAATGAAGGCAAGTCAACCACTCAGTCTACTGCTCCTGCTGCAAAGAAAAAAATCCAGGCGTGGTCATGGTGGGGTTCCGAAGCTCGTAAGCCGGTTATTTCCCATCTAATTGAGTATTTTAACCAAAACAGCACAACCACAGAAGTTGAGTATGTTTACACACCGTACGGTGACATTTTTACCAAGAACTTAGCCAGCATCGCCGCAGGTAATCCTGCAAACGTTATCTTTGGACCAATTGAAGACGCCGCCTTTAGAGCCAGCAATAATCAAACAGAAAATCTGAAGCCCTTTATGGATCGGGATGGATTTTCTATTGACCAATATGCGAAACTCTATACTACAGGCGTTGAGTATGAAGGTGGCATCTATGGTATCCCGTTTGTAGTCGATACACGTATGGTATTCTATAATAAAGACCATATGGATTCTATCGGTTATGATCATTCCAGCATGGATAAAATGCCTCAGACTTGGGATGAGTTGATCGCTCTTTCCAAAAAACTGGACATTAAAACAGGTAACAAATATGATAGAATTGGCTTCCTTCCTTTATTCGGAAGCGGCGGTTGGGGCCTTTGGCTAACCAATGCGGATGGTTTAGGTTTCTATGATGCCAAAGCAGGCAAACCAGCCATTAATACGCCTATTAAATTAGACGTTGTAAAGCGTATTATGGAAATTCATGATTATTATGGCGATGATGTTGTAAACGAAATGACCTCTGCTCAATCCGCTGGTATGCAAAATGTTTTTGGTTCTGGCAAGATTTCCATGACTATCAACAATACCACCTATGCAAAAGAACTCAAAAACGATTTTCCTGAATTAAACTGGGGTACATTCTTAATCCCAGAATATGAAGCTGGTACCGGCCATTACTCAAACGGCGGCGGCTTTGTTATTGAAATGCCAAAGGGTGCGAAGGATCAGGACAATGGTTGGGAATTCATTAAGTACATGGGTTCTGCTTATGCACAAAAGTACTGGTCTACCAATTGCTTTGAATTATCAGCTTTGCTTGAGCTTGCGGATGATGCGGATCTGAAAGCAGACCCTGTATACTCAACAGCTCTGATCATGGCTAACTCTACTACATTAGCTTTAGTTCCCCTTGAAATGAACGGCTACATGGATATCGTTAATTCTTATCTGGATCAGGTAAAGGCAAGATCAATGAAGCCTGAAGATGCCCTAAAGAATGCCGAGAAGGAAGTCAACGATTTAATTTCGAGACAAAAAAAGTAAGCAATTAAAAATTGCCTAATTATACGGCCCCCTTATCGGGCTTTTTTGAAAGATGAGGATGGTGGGCTTTAGAAATACTCTAGTGAGGAGAAAAAGAAATTATACTATTTCTTACTCTCCTCTTTATTTTATCGTTTTGGAGGTGATTTTTTTGACTGCTAGGCTAAATAAGCAGAAAAAGATGTCTCTTATGCAAAAAAGAGAGGCAATGGTAGGCTTTATTTTTGTTGCACCATGGATCATCGGACTGTTGTCGTTTACAATTGGCCCTCTGATCTATTCGTTATTTGTTAGCTTTTGCGATTATAACGTAACAACACCCGCAAAATGGATTGGCTTACGAAATTACAAAACCATTTTTACCATGGACGCCAGATTAGTCAAATCCGTGTCTAATACACTCTGGTATACAGCTGTGAATATACCAATTTCCCTTGTGGGCGGATTGGTAGTCGCTTGTATGTTGAATACAAAAATTCCCGGATTACGTATTTTCAGAACTATTCTGTACTTACCTTCCATATTGGTAGGCGTTGGTGTGACCTTTCTTTGGATGCTCATCTTAAACCCCTCCTCTGGTCTGCTCAACTTTGCTTTGAGCTTTATCGGCATTAAGGGGCCTGCGTGGCTCAACGATCCTATCTGGAGTAAGCCAGCCTTGATTATTATGAATATCTGGGGCTTTGGTGGTCAAATGCTTCTTTATCTTGCTCGTCTACAATCAATCCCAGTGGATTTTTATGAGGCAGCTGATTTGGATGGAGCAGGCTCCCTTTCTAAGTTCAAAAATATTACGCTACCTATGCTTACACCGATTATTTTCTACAACCTCACACTGGGTATCATCGGCAACTTACAAGTTATGCAAGAAGGTTATTTATTCTCTGGTGATGGTTCTGGTAATCCCGCAAGCTCTCTTCTGTTTTACAATCTTCATTTGTGGCGGGAAGCTTTCAAAAGCTTCCGTATGGGCTATGCCAGTGCGATGGCTTGGATGTTGTTTGCCGTAACCATGATTATCACTGCTATCAATGTTTTTGGGTCTAAAAAGTGGGTTTATTATGAAGGGGGAACCAATGAATGAATACTGTGCAGACGATGCAAGTAAGCCGATTTAATAATACCAAACTTAAACTACAGATCGGTAAGATTATATTGGTTACTTTCTTAATCATTTTTTCGATCATGATCTTAGCTCCCGTGTACTGGCTTTTTATCTCTTCTGTTAAGACCAGCCAGGAAATTGCTTTATATCCCCCTACCCTAATCCCTCGGGAATGGCATTTCGAAAACTATTACAATGCCTTTACCCAGGTAAACTTTAGCCGCTTTATTCTTAACACCTTGCTATTAGCGGTAATGAAAGTGATTCCCCAAGTTGTGGTTAATTCGTTTATCGCCTACGGCTTTGCAAAAATTCAATTTCCTGGTAGAAAATTTGTTTTTGCTACAGTTTTAGGCTCTATGATGTTGCCTGGAGCAGTTACCTTGGTTCCGACTTACATTATGTTTGCCAAACTTCGTTGGGTGGGCTGGTACTTGCCTCTGATTGTTCCTGGTTTATTCGGTAGTGCTTTTAACATTTTTATGATGAGACAATTCTATATGACTATCCCCAATGAGCTGATTGAGGCTGCAAAAGTTGATGGTGGATCTCATTTTTACATTTGGAGAAAGCTTATGACCCCGTTAGTGAAACCTTTGATGGCTACCGTTGCGATTATGACCTTTAAAGGCGCTTGGAATGACTTTATGGGCCCTCTTTTGTATGTTCGTACCGAAAGTTGGTATACCTTGCAGATTGGTCTAAACATGTTCAAAGGCCAAAACGGTACACAATGGAATTACATAATGGCTATGTCACTGGTCTCCATGCTACCAATCTTAATTTTGTTCTTCTGTTTCCAAAATGTATTTATCCAAGGAATGAACATCGGTGGCGCCATTAAATAGTATGAAGGCGACAAAAATACATTGAAAAAGGCTTTTGAGCATCAACAATGCTCAAAAGCCTTTTTACGTGTGGTTCTTATCCATATCTGCCCAATCAATTATTTGCATTAGGACGCTTTACTCTACATCAATGCCCAACAAAATCTCCCGCAAAAGTTTACAGGCCAAGGAGGTAGAAGCACCGCTGGGATCGTAACCTGGGGAAAGCTCGTTAATATCCAAGCCCACGATGTTTAGGCGAAAGCTGAGAAAGAGGGCGTTCAGAAGTTCATTGAAGCCGACGCCTCCGGCTTCAGGGGTACCAGTTCCAGGAAAACAGGCCGGATCCAGGACATCAAGGTCAAGCGTCAGATAAACCGGCTTGCCTTTTAGGCCAGCCAACGTTTTTCCCAAGCCGTCCAGAGTAAAACGTTGTGTAAAGACATGATCCTTGGCCCAGGTGAATTCCTCCCGGTCGCCGCTGCGGATACCGAATTGGAAAATGCGCCCGTCCCCCAGAAAGTCCCAGCATCTTCGAATGACGGTCGCATGGGAAAGCTTTTCGTTTAGATAGTCATCCCGGCAGTCGGAGTGGGCATCAAAGTGCAGAAGGTGAAGCTCGGGATACTGTTCGTAAGCAGCCTTCACTGCCCCCAGGCTGACCAAATGCTCTCCCCCTATCATCAGGGGGATTTTTTTGTCTTGGAGTATGGTTTTGGTGTTTTGGTAGATTTGATTTATAACCCGTTCTGTATTCCCAAAGCAAAGCTCCAGGTCCCCCATATCATGTACCGGAATATCCGTCAAATCCCTATCTTGGTAAGGGCTATAGGTTTCAATGGAATAGCTTTCGTTTCGGATTGCGGCTCCGGCAAAGCGGGTGCCCGGGCGGTACGAAGTAGTACCATCAAAAGGCGCACCGAAAAGAACAATTTTGCTTTCTTCATAGCTGGCATTGCAGCCGATAAATGTACTCATAACAGACTCCTCTTCTTATGTTTACAGTAAATAAACCATGTTGCGATCGACCAGTTTAAATCCATGCTTGGTATATAAGGAAAGGCCCATATCCGAAGCGGTTAACATTATCTTGGTACAAGCTTTTTCCCGGGCTTCCTGCACAAGCTTATCCAGAAGCTTTGCCGCCAGGCCCTGTCTACGATAGGCTTCTATGGTATACATGTTCATGATGTAGGCCACTTTGCCGTTTTTTGTATCCCAAGTGGGTGGCACCATATAAAAACAAATTCCACTGGTGGCGACGATTTTCCCACCCTCTATCGCTAGGTAGGCGGCAAAGCAATCGTTGGCTATGTTTTCTTTAAAATAAGAGAGTGTGTCTTGATAAAACACTTCTGAGTAGTCAAACTCCGGCTTTCTCTCCCTCTGCATGGCAATCCGAATTTCGGTTAGCTGCACACAGTCTTCCATGCTTGCTTTTCTGATTTCCATCCTGTTCTCCCTTCGCTTTCTTTGAGTCGTTTTCTTCAATGAATCAAATTTAGGATAAGTCAAAGTATAACAAAAGTAACCCTTAAGATCAAGAATTAGGCGAGAATAAAGCAGGCGCAGGCAGTGCCACTGCATCAGATTAAAATAGGACTACATTTTTCAACAAAATAAAAGCCGCCTAGATTTTGCAAGGCAGCTTTTACTTCAAGAAATCGCTATTTTTTCAAAACAGGCACCCATACCTCACATTTGCAAGCTTGCGGATCTGCTTCACCAGGAAGGCTAAAAGTTTCAATATATGGAGCATTATGATCTCGTTTATATCCGCTTAAAGGCATCCATTCAGAAATGATCCGAGCATAAGTCTTTCCCGTTGCATCATTTTGCGGATCCCATTGGCAAGAAAAAACTGCCCATGTTGCGGCTGGAACCGTTTCGATATCCATCCCTTCAAGGATAGGCTCATCACATAATTCTGCCCCTATCATACACGCATCCTCGTTACTTGCATCAAATACATATTCGCCGTCAGGCTCACTACATTTATAAGCCCCTATCATCCAGAAAGGAGCTTTGTAATAACTCTTTGCTCCGTTGCCATTTCGCAGCCGACTATCATACTGATTTTGAAATCGAAACCAACCCGAATCATCATAAGCGCCTGCACATTTCAAGCCGATAATTTTGAAGCTTTGTCTGTTCTCAATCCTAAAATCCATTTCAACCACTCCTTTTATTATGAGTTTGAAGGTAAGTTTAGGATAGGTCTTCAAGAAAACACCACTCTTGCGTGCCGATAAAGGCGTTTGGTTATGCAATTCTTTAAACGCTCTTGAAAAAGCCGCCTGTGATTCATAGCCATATTTCGAAGCAATATCAATCAGTTTTTCATTACCGTTCTGTATATCAAAAACGGCTTGTGACAACCTTCTTCGTCTGATATACTCCGAAACAGACATGCCTGCCATAAACGAAAATATACGTGAAAATTCGCAAACCGAGCAACAGGCCATCCTTGACAGCATATCAACTTGGATGCTTTCGGTCAAATTCTCTTCAATATAGTTTACGACATCGTTCATCTCTTTAAGCAAATCCACAACGATCCTCCCCCTCTCAAAAAGATTATAGATGAAGTGGAAAAACATTTCTTTGCAGTACAAATTATTATACATCAAATTCGCAGGAAACAAAATAATCGACCACAAGCAAAAAGGCTTTTGGGCATTGTTTTAATGCTCAAAAGCCTTTTTGTGTTTCTGACCTTTTATCATTTTCCCAGAAGTCACCTACTTATTAAGCAGTGGAGTCAATAGTGAAAGAGCTTGACATACTGTAATGCAGGCAATATACTGCATTTCAGTAGTGAATCACCCATGAAAGTCAGCTGAGAGTTTACAGCTCTTCTTATCAAAGAAGCATGATCATTGTAGTTTAAGTGGTCGTACACAAAACACAAGGTGGATTAAATGATGTCAAAAGTCAAAAAAGTTTATTTAATAGACAGATTATTAACTGAAAATTGGTTTGAGTCGGAAAAAGAAGCGTTATCGTGGATTATGGCGGGTAAGGTGCTGGTCAATACGCAGCAAATTTTAAGCGGAAAAGAAAAAGTGCCATTAGATGGAATGATTCGGATTAAAGAATACTATAAAAAGAAATACGTTAACAAGGGCGGCTTAAAGCTACAGAAAGCATTATCTGATTTTGAAGTAGATGTTCAAGACAAGATAACACTTGACTGCGGAGCGTCTACTGGAGGTTTCACGGATTGCTTACTTCAGTATGGAGCAAAGCTGGTTTACGCTGTAGATGCGGGGCACGGTGAGCTAGCAGGCAAGCTGTTAATCAATGAAAGTGTCTTCAATATGGAGCGAACAAATATATCTGATGACGTATTAAAAAGGCTGACACCGAAACCAGAGATCATTACGCTCGATTTATCTTATTTGTCTTTGAAAAAGGGCCTTGTGGAGTGCAAGGATATACTACAAGGTAGCGGTACTATTATCGCACTTATCAAGCCTATCGTTGAAGTTAACTCGGCAGAAATAAGACGAAGCGGCAACATCAATCAACGCCAAGTCATTTCAGATGTTTTGTCTGACTTATGTAATTACTTTGTCGATAATGGTTTTGATATTGTTGGCTTAACCTACAGCCCGATAAGAGGTGGGAATGATGCTATTGAATATTTTGTCTGCTTACGAGTCGGAGAAAAGACCTCAGACAATATTAACAAGACCTATCAAGAATATTTTGATCTGTTAATTGAAAAATCATTTGCATTAGAGAAATTTGATAAGAATAACATCTCAAAAATATAGAAAGCTCTATTAAAATCACAAGCAAAAGGCTTTTGGCATTGTTTTAATGCTCAAAAGCCTTTTGTGTTTCATACTTCTGTAACCATGTTTCCAGAAGTCACCCTAAGCCACTTGATCATATACTCAGTCTCTTAAACATTTACCAAGCCACCATCATTCAACCCGGATAAATTCTATTGTTTTGGGTGGCGGCTTTGCAAAGCTGAACGTGACTGAGTATATTTTAACGGTATGCCATATGTACCTGTCGGTCCGTCCTTGAATAGAGGTAAGTGTGGGGGATAAAACGTAAAAACACCATAAAGTAGAATAATCATGCACAAAATCAATGATGAATGGTACCATTTAATGCCCTTTGCGTACCGGTAAATATGAAGCCCCATAAGCTGACCAAGCACGATTGCCAAAAACAAGAGAAAAATATCCACCCATATAAGCTCTACACCAAAGGCTTCGGTATAGAAATAAAAAAGCGTTGGAATGGTTATTAACATTGTAAGTACAGAACCCAAGGCAGCAGAAAACCATTTGTCTTTATTAAGAAAATAATTTTCTCCCTCCCAAAAATAGAACACCACCCAAAACAAGATCGGTGGCAAAACCACCATTTTGTTATGCTCCCAAACACTTTCGTTCACAGGGCAAAAAAACCCTACTATAGGATTTTGACCTGATAGATCATACAGGAAATGAAACAACGAACCTGCAACAAACAGTACTGGAATAGCCAATAAAATTATTTGTTCTACTTGTTTAGATTTCTTATTCATATTCGCACCTGCCTTTAATAAATTATATGCAGATACGACCTAAATATAGAACAAGCAAGGAGTATCAACTGTTCCCTTTTTCGCCCTGGTATTAACTTGTTATTAACTTGTTATTAACTTGTTATTAACCTTTGTAACCCATGGATGCCTTCACCGCTCAAAAGGCCATAAATAAGTGCAAGCAGCCTTTCCTTCGGTATATCCCCTCCACTTTGAAACCAATGGGTTAACACGCCTATCATCGCTGCCAATACAAATTCGAGTGAATAATCAAGCTCTAATTCGTCCATTTCTGTTGCCTTTATTTGTGCTTTCAATTTAGCCTTAATGCTGTTTTTTAGCTTTGCTGCAAAAGAAGGGTCTCCATTCACCCCAAGCAAAACAGAGTAATACTTGCTGTTTTCTGAATACATTTTTATGAAGCTGTCAATTGGCTGTTCTGCAGAAAAGTCAAAAGGCGGCAGTTCGCTGATTTGGGGAATCAGGCTGTTTTCAATCTGCTCCAAAACATCATGCACATCTATAAAGTACTCATAAAACGTACTACGATTATACCCTGCTTTTTCAGTTATCTCACGCACTGTTATTTTTTCAATTCTTTTAACACAATACAATTCCCAAAAGGCCTCACGCAAATTTTGCTTTGTTTGTTCTGAACTTTCATGATGCTTACCCATTTCTCACCTCAATATCCGACAATCCGCTCAAGATTGTCGGTTGATTTTTTTGCTGTGCTGTTGTTCAATAACATACAACAAGATGTCGGATATTTCAAGGAGGATACTTAAAATGATAACCATTTTATGCTCGGGCTCAAGAGGGGATATACAGCCATACATTGCACTTGCACAGCAGTTGAAAAAACAAGGCAAGAATGTGCGCATTACAGCTGGAGTAAGCTTTAAGAACTTTGTTGAAAGCTATGGGATTGATTTTTATCCTATTTCTGCAGATTTGAGTAATGTGGACATTGATCCAAATTTATTAAAAGCTGCTCAGTCATCAGATAATCCGCTAAAAATGATGTTGACATTTAACAAAATGAAAAAGTATGCCACATTTATGACCGAGGATATGGCTTGCGCCTGCAAGGACAGTGAGTGCATTGTATACCATCCCGGCTGTACCATCGGTTACTTTATGGCTGAGAAAATGGGTATCCCCTCTATCTTGGCTTCACCGTTTCCTATGCACAAAACGAGCGAGGTAGCTTCGGTGATTGCTTACGGGCGATATAAATTGCCGAACAGGTTTACCTACACTTTACTGCAAAGTATGCTGTGGACGGCATCAAAATTCGGAGTAAAAAGCTATTTGAAGCAAAAGCAACGTTGTCCATATGAAAATACTGACACTCGTCATCCTGCGATCATTTCTTGTAGCAACTATGTATTTCCACGTCCAACGGATTGGGATAAAAACATACACCAATATGGATATTGGTTCATGGAGGAAAAGGATACCTATACAGTACCTAATGAGCTATTCACTTTTTTTGAACAAAGGCGAGCCACCGATCTATTTTGGTTTTGGCTCTGTATTTCGTGACGATGAAAAAAATAAATGGATTGAGATTATTATCAAAGCGTTACAAAAGAGTGGCAAACGGGGAATTATATGTGGAATGGGTGATATACAGGCTTTGCCACATTCGATTTTTGCCATTCAGAGTATATCCCATACCTGGCTGTTTCCCCGCGTTTCAGCCGTATGCCACCATGGGGGAGCGGGAACAACTGCTGCCGGATTTCGTGCAGGGATTCCAAGTATCATTATCCCTTTTTCAAATGACCAGTTTGCTTGGGAGCACCGTGCTTACGATCTGGGAGTGGAGGCAAAACCGATTCCTCAAAAGCAACTAGGGGCAGATAATCTTGCAGAAGCTATAAAGTTTGCATTACAGTCACGGGTTGTGGAACAGTCAAAGGTTCTTTCACAGAAGATAGCTACCGAAAATGGTGCGTCCGTTTGTGCAAAAATAGTGATTGAAACAATGAACAAATAAGAATCTTAACTTACCATCCACACCCATGAACAGGTAAGCTTATTTGAAAATTCGTCCTATACTCCTTTGTACAATTGATCAATTCCAACTTACCACCATGTTTTTCAATGCCTGCTTTGGCTATAGCCAATCCTAATCCAGTCCCCCCTTTCTCATGCTGCCCAACAGCACGACTCTTGTCGCCCCGTACAAAAGGATCAAAAATACTTTCTTGAAGAGCAGCGGGTATCCCCTCCCCATTATCACAAATTTGAATGAGTACTGTTTCATTCACTTCCTGCATTTTTACAGCCAACACACCACCTTGATTGGCGTATTTCATGGCATTTTCAATGATATTTGTAATGGCTCTGGATATACTTTGGCTGTCTATTTTACATAGGATAGGGGTTTCAGGGAACTCGCAAATGATTTTCATATGGTTTTCTTCTAATTCTGAATAATGCTCTGCCACAATTCGCTGTACAAGCTCTACCAAATCACAGTCGTTATAAATCATATCTGAGGATACATCCAGTTTTGTTAAGGTAAAAAGATCATCCACTAATCTGCCGACACGTAAAGATTTTTCGTACAGCGTCCATGTATATCGATTTTTTGTCTCTTCATCCGTAACAACATCTTCCGCTAAGGCTCTGGCATAACCGGCTATTGTTGTTATGGGTGTTTTAATATCATGGGAAATATCCATAATCATTCGGTTGCGATCAGACAACAACCGTTCCCTATCTTGCTTTGCTTTGATAAGGCGTTGAGAAAGGGCATTAAAAGCAGTTTTAATTTCTTCCAGTTCAACAATTGCTGAAAAATCTTGTATGTTCATCAGTATGCCACCTTCACCAGAGTTTTTGATTGCCTCGGCAATGTGGGTTAATGGTACCGTTATTTTTTTGACTGACCATTTGCTATACAAAAATCCTAAAAGAATAAACAAACCCATAAAAGCAGACCCAAACAAAACAAGAGAAAGGTCTTCTACTTGAAGCCTTATGATAGAGGTAGAGCTGGGGATGACAAACAATAAGATGTTTGTTTCGCCCGTTTCATTTGTAAACGGCGCGATACTATAAGAATACTCTGCTTCAAGGTTAGGCATTAAATCCAGTGCGGTATATTGCCTTAGATTTGTTTGTTTATCACCAATTACCTTGATAACGCGATACTGATCATCCAAGATCTCTATCCACCAAAGTTCAATTCGATTATCTACTTTTAACTTTTCCAATTGTTCTAAAGGAAATTTTCGATTGATGATGATTTCGGCAAAGCTGTTCCCGACGGGTTCTTTATAGTCTGTGAAGTCGGTGCCGTTCGTAACGAGATGAGAAGCAAAATTGTTGCGCATTGATTCTTGTAAATAGGTGCCATCAAATAAAATGCATAACAATAAGGTTATAATGAAAAGCAAAATAATAAGAATGGAAAATCCATTATAACCGCTCTGCAATATCGAATACAGCTTCTTTGGTTTTTTAGCCTTACGCATGTGTTTCGCCCCTATTCAATCGGTAGCCCAAGCCTCGTATGGTTGTCAACCATTCCGGCTGTCTTGGGCTGTCCTCTATTTTTTCACGTAGTCGGCTGATATGAGTGATCACCGTATTACCAATGGTATCGTCACCGGTCCAGTCGCCCCAGACGTTTTCGTAAATCTGTCCTTTTGTAAGAACCTGCCCTATATGGCTCATTAAATAAACTAAAATCTTATACTCCGTAGCAGTAAGGCTAATCTCTACATTGTTTTTAAAGAAGGTCCCGGCAGCTTGATCCAAAACAAATGGACCTAGCCGTATCTTACTGGCGGATAGCGCTTGCGGCACACCGCCCAAAGTGAAGCGCAATTGTGCATGCACCCTGGCAGCCAATTCAAGCGGATTAAAAGGCTTTACCAAATAGTCGTCTGCACCAAGACCCAAGCCAACAATTTTATCCACATCAGCTGTTTTGGCGGTTACCAAAATAATTGGAAAGCGATATCTTTTCCGAATATCTTTAACAAGGGTTAAACCGTCCATCCCTGGCATCATAATATCAATGACTGCCAGATCAAACGATTCATGTTCTAGCTTTTTTGTTGCTTCCAAACCATTGTAAGCTTCCACAACTTTGTGACCATCTCGCTCCAAAAAAATACGCATTAATTCAGTTATGTCTTTATCATCGTCTATCAACAATATTTTCCCTGACAAGTTACTGTACCTTCTTCTTTTAGATTTTTATACAATGTTTATATTAATTATAGCTTTCGAAAGCCAGTTAGACAAGCTAAGAATGCTTTAATTTCTCTGTAGGCAAATCGTATCGTAATTGTATGAAAATCTTATGAGCGCTGCAAGCAAACTGTAAGCAACTTGTAAGGTTGATCCTATAAGATCTGACCGTATGCTCAGTCTCTTAAACATTTACAAAGCTGATCCTGACTGAGTATAGTTGAAATTTAAAAATTTATACTAGGAGGCAATGAAATGAAATTAGCAACAACGGAGTACATAACAGGGAAAGAACTGGGCTATCTGGGCCTTGTCAAAGGCAGTGTGGTACAGGCAAAGCATATCGGGAAAGACTTAATGGCAATTGCAAAAACCATGGCCGGCGGTGAAATCACAGGGTATACTGAGTTACTGCAAGAAGCGCGCAGCATTGCCACTGAGCGCATGATAGAGGAAGCAAAAAAATTGGGAGCAGATGCAATCGTTAGCATTCGGTATACAACTTCTAATATCATGGACACCGCCAGTGAAGTAATGGCTTATGGTACAGCAGTCAAATTTAATTAACGGACAATTTATGATTTTTGTTATAAAAGGGGCTTTCTATATATTCGGCAAAGAGTTTCTCAAATTCTTCGTTCGCTCATGAACAGGAAACTTGCCTCTGCAAGTTTCCATTCGCTCCGGACAATTTGGAAACTCTACTGCCGAATATATAAAACTGTGGGGGAGGGAGGCAGGAAACTTTTTCAAACACCGAAAAAAGTTTTCTGCCCCCCTCCCCCACAGCCCTTTAGCGAAAAGTTCCTAGGAGTAGGAGCGGGGCAGCCTTTTTCTATAGCGATTCGCCCCCTTAATTTCTATGTTGGAGGAATCAGAATGAAACTTGTAAAATATATGAAGCTTATAAAAAATATAAGAACAGTAATGATTTTAACAATACTTGTGCTAAGCTCAAGTATTGTAAAGATCATTGCTGCTGATCTGCCGTCAGGCTTATCCGCGGAGCAGCTAGAGCAAACAATTGAAGCTTATGTTGAAAAACACAAGGATACCACGGCGGCTGTATCCATCGGGGTTTTCACCAAGGACAGCGTCCTCTTTGAAAAATCCTACGGCTATGCAAATATTGAGGAAAATGCGCCGAACAATGCAGACACGGTGTTTGAATGGGGTTCGTCCACAAAGCTGTTTGTTTGGGTAAGTATTATGCAATTGGTGGAAGAGGGCAAACTTGATTTAAATGAAGATATCCGCACATATCTACCCAAAGAATTTCTCACCAAATTGAAGTATGATGATAAAATCACGCTAACACATCTGATGAATCACACAGGTGGATGGCAGGAATCATTAACAGAGCTGTTTGTGGACAGCCCTGACAAACTAAGAACACTTGAAGACTCTCTTAAGGTATTAGAACCGGCACAGATTTACAGACCCGGAGAAGTTACGGCTTACAGCAATTTCGGCGCAGCACTCGCCGGATATATTGTTGAGTGTATTTCGGATGAACCGTTTTATGAATACGTCAACAAAAATATTTTTGTACCTCTCGGTATGAAGCATACCTCCATAAAGCCTGATAGGACGGATAATTCATGGGTACAAAGTCAGCGCCAAAAACTAAATTCTTACTCTGTTGACAACAAGCCTATAGGAAAAGCAGACTATTACATGGGGTGCTATCCTGCCGGCGGTGCAATAGGTACAATCTCGGATTTTTTAACGTTTGGTCAAGCATTGTTTTCTGACAGCAATAGTGGCACAGTGCTATTCAACAAACCGGAAACACTGGAGGAATTTCATACACCTACAAGTTATTATCCCGATGGTACACCAAGAATCCTACATGGAATGTACACCACACCATCTTTAATGGGAAATGGAACAGGTCATGCAGGTAAAACTGATGGCTGTTCATCCAATCTTATTCTTGATTTAGAAAGAGGTTTTGGAGTTGTTGTCATGACAAACCAACAACAAGAGAAAGTTTACAATAGTGGTCTAATGGAGAAAATATTTGGCAGGGTTGAGATAAAACATGATGAGTCGTTGCCAGACTCCGCCCCTGTGGTAGGAATTTACAAATCCTCGCGCAACTATGAAACAGGAATCCAAAAAATTCTGAAAATTAGTAACTACTGGACCGTTTCTAAAAATAAGGATGGTTCAACTTCGATCAATAATTCAGGCGCATCCATGAGCTTTGAACAGGTAGGCCCCGGGGTGTTTTTGGTTTCATCTGGCAGCAGTAGTATGCTATGGTACGCTGATTATGACGTTGACGGAGAGGTGAAAGCAATTAATGCTAGCGCTCTTGATTTGGTTCGCACGAGTTTTACTGAGTACGCTATTGACATACTTTTATTTGTTTTGCTTATCGCCGCTGCTCTTTACAGCTTTGTTTATATGATAATTGCTGTAATTCAACGAATCAGAAAGAAAAAAAGTCCGTTGAGGGCTTGGAGGATGACCTTATGCGGCTCAACTTTACTTACAATGGTGAACCTATTTATTTACTTAATAAATACAGGGTCATTCTCGTCTACATCTACTCCTATTACGATAAACGGGATATTCTTTATTCTTCTTGGTCTTGTTCCTGTCGTTTATGCTATCATTCTTGTAACGAAATGGAAATCACTTGATCTGTCAAAAAAGCAAAAGATAGGTGTGGTTACTAGTGGTGTTATGGGGCTACTTGTGACATTGAATCTATTCTACTGGCAGCTTTGGATGTTTTGGATATAAAGAAAGCTACAGTTTAACAGGGCTGCAATGCAAACATGCTTGGCAGCCCTGTTTTTGACGAAAATATCTGTAGCCCTGCCTTGGGATGCTGTCAAGTTACGACTAATTTCTTGCAAAAGGCTATTGTGATTTTATTCAATTTATAGTACTCTTCCAATTGAAATGATAATTCTGTAGGCTAAAGAATTTATAAGGATTACGATCTTTATAGTAGGCAGGAGGTACGCATTACATGGAAAATCAAACTATTTTAAAAACCAACAAAACCTATTGGGACACAAATGCAGATGCTTGGTTTGGGACTACGGCTCTTCCGACATATGGTGTGAACTTTGTAACAGAAGATGAGCTGCACTTGTTTGGTGATGTTAGTGGAAAAAAACTGTTGGAGATTTGTTGCGGTAGCGGTCATTCCTTAAAATATCATGCGGATAGAAACGCTTCCGAACTGTGGGGCGTTGATATTTCGCATAAGCAGTTGGAAAATGCTGCTGCCTATTTGAAAGAACATGGGTATACGGCAAAACTAATTTGTTCACCAATGGAAGCAGATTTGGAGATTCCAACGAATTACTTTGATTTCGTTTATTCCATCTACGGTATCGGTTGGACTACAGACCTTAAGGGTACATTCAGAAAGATAGCCTCTTACCTAAAAAAAGACGGTGTCTTTATCTTTAGCTGGCACCATACATTAAATTACTGTGTGGCTTGGTCTTTAAACGAACGCAAAGTTGTTATTGAAAATGATAAGTTGATTTTAAATAGAAGCTATTTTGATGAATCGTATTTCACTATGCCTATTGACGGAAGTGAAATCATCTTATGCAATCGAAAAATATCGACTTATGTTAACGCTTTAGCAGAGGCCGGATTTATTGTCGAACAAATGATTGAACAGACGGATAAAGAAACAATGGAGTCAGTCACTGATGACAACAAAACTAAAAAAGCAAAAATGCTCCCTCTTTCGGTTTGTTTCAAGGCAAGAAAACGATAGCGGATTATCCTAATTTATCATCAATGAAGATTATTTGTATTGAATGAATTTGAAAAAGATGGAGGGTTATATATGAGCGATCATTTTAGAACATTTTCTGCAATTTTTCCTATTATCACGAAAACAGTAGATGATGTAACAAAAATATTGCTATCTCGAAGAAAAAATACCGGATATCAAGATGGCAAGTTAGACATAGCAGGAGGCGGGCATGTTGATGAGGGTGAAACGGCTAAACATGCCGTTATTCGGGAATGTAAAGAAGAGTTAGGGATTGATGTCCAAATAGAGAATCTTACATTTGCACATTTGTGTCATCGCCATTCCAATCGGGTTTATTATGATATTTATTTTGTTGTACGACAATACAATGGTATCCCTAGCATAATGGAGCCAGATAAATGTTCAGAATTAGATTGGTTTGAAATTGATAATCTTCCAGAAGATGTTATAGAATGCCGCAAGGTCGTATTAGAAGCAATAAAAAATGATTGTCTTTACAGCGAGAGGTTTGAAGAGGATGCAAATACAGTGGAGGTAAGCATAGACTAAGGAAAACGTAATTTTATCCAATTCCGGGGGTTAGTATTATGTCTGGTAAATTTACGATAAATGAAACAATAAACACATTAGAAGCTATTTTTGAAAAGCATAGAAACGAAAGAATCTATGTGCTCGCAACAATGTGTTGTGGCAAGACAACTCTTCTTGAGCAAATACCGAATTGCGTTGACATGGATTCAATCGCATTTGCAAACATAACTGATGAAGAAGCTGCGCTTATCAGCCAAACACCATGGACTAAAGAAATTGGGGATGCCGTTGACAAGATTGTATACAGGAATGTAAAGGTTAAGCCTGGTAGTCCTGTATTTGGAACAGTCATAGTAGATTGTGATATTGTTATTTATTTAGACATTAGCGATGAACTCCTGGCAAAGCACTGTCAAAAACGGGGGGCAAATTTTGCAGACGCTAAACAAATGAAACAAGCCATAGAGGGTGATTGGAATACTCATAAGGCGAAAGATGATAAATTATTTTATTATGTAACAATGTTAGAATAGTTTGCTATACTCAGTCTCTTAAACATTTACCAAGCCGCCATCATTCAACCTGGATAAATTCTATTGTTTTGAACGAAGTTAGCTCGGCTTGAAAAAAGCTAGACATTGTTATACAAAAGCAAATTGGATTAGGAGATTGGCATGAAAAGAACAGTAGTTTTGTATCATTCGGGTGTTGGCAACACAAAAAAAGTTGCAGAAAAAATTCATCGAATAGTAAGCAAAGCATTTGATTCTGAATTATATTCAGTTGAGAAATTGCCTAAAACACTTGACTTCAATTCTTATGATGGACTGATTATTGGATTCCCTGTTATCCATACCCACCCAACAAAAACAATATTGAACTTTATCAACAGTATAGAACGGCTTTCAGCTGCAAAACCAGCCTATATTTTTACCACTTGCGGGTTATATTCGGCAAACACTTTAAGGATATTTGCAAAGCGCTGTGTCGCTAAAAATATCATACCTGTCTTAAATAAAGTGTTCTGGGGTTGCCCAGCAACGGATGGGACATTGCTGGCTCCATTTATTAAGCGGTTTTTTGCTTTCCCCAAAAACTTAGACACAAATATTCTTTTAGATGCAAATGCGTTTATCGAATTGATCAATAGTGGACATTTCAGCCTTAAGATGCCTAGATTTAAGATTTACAGCATTTTGACTTTTCCGAACAAAATAGCAGGGCAGCTTATTACATTTCCTATCCATCTTCATAGCGAAAAATGTTGCAAGTGCGGTAAATGTAGTATGAACTGCCCTACACAAGCATTTAGAACGGATGAAAACGGCTACCCATTATTTCAATCTCAGAATTGTGAAAAATGTTATCGTTGTATTCATCACTGTCCCAATCTGGCCTTGTCCTTAAATAAAAGGAAGACACCCAAAAAAGTATTAAAGCTCTAGCGATCCTGATATCAACTCCCAACAAAACGAAGCTGCTTTTCGACAAAACCGCCGCCTAAATTTCTCTAGGCGGCGGTTTGTCTATACAGTGATTACTCATTTCGAGGAGTAAGACTACTCCATCAAAAATTAAATTGACTATCCCAGTCGAAATCGGCTGATTGTTCAAGGCTCTTTGGCCAATGGCCGCACCACTTGGGAACAATAGGATTATCTACCCTATCAAGACTTGGTGTGTATGGCTTTAAATCAATTACAGGCGTGTTGTCATTTGCATCAATATAAGCGATATGAATGATACCTTTGTCATGATCTATGTGCAAGACTTGGGCAACGGTTAAGGCAATTGGATTGGGGCGAATGGGTGACCTTGTTGCAAAGATTCCCATTACTGTCGGCGAACCCTTATAGGGCGATTCGGTCTCCAGAGTGTTTCTTGCTTGCTCGTTGTCAAAGTCATTGCACCACCAAAACACATTGAGGTGGCTAAAATCATCCAATGCTTTTAAAGCTGCCTTGTATTTCGAAAAAACCTCTATGCGCATACCTTCCCCATCAATTTTTACCTTCCCTATTTGATTTACAATAAATTGTTCCATTTAAAAGCCTCCTATCGATTTGGAATGCTATAATTGTAAACCCTGACATCGTGTGAGAGTCAAGCCTTCATTTTTATAGGGATTTGGATTTCTGTAAGGTAATTTTCTGTATGCTCCTCGTTCCATGGCCCTCTATGACAGATCTGCCTATTTGCTTCATTCGTCATAGAATACAAGCTATGCTTAGAAAGCCATTCGGCAAAGCTGAAATAGGCTCCTGCAATATTTTCATAGGCTCCATGCACCATCATGCAAGCCATCATTTGCACTTCTTCTGTACGTCTGTATCTAAAATCACCAGCATTTTCACCTGTGCTTTGAACAGTGGCGCAAATTTCAACATCAACATCGCTTTCTTTATATTCCTGGTCATGATACATAGCAAAGTTAAGCTCGTTTGTAAGCTTAACTTTATTCTTTTTTACGAAGCAAGTTAATTCTTCCCACAATTGCTTTTCGGCAAAATAATTTGGAATCATTTTGCGTAAAGATAGAACAGTGTAGCTTGGTATGTGTTTCAAAGAGATGGTGGCATCGATTCCTTTCATTTCATAGTCCATATTCTCTATTGCATATCGGATTTTAGTTAGCTTGACTTGCTCGTTTTGTATCGTGGTTTCGATCTCATGCTTCTTGTTTTGTAGCTGCATTTCTAAATGATCTTTCGACCAATTCGTAATGATGAGAGCAATTTCTGATACATTAAAGCCCGCATCTCTTAAAAAGGTTATTTTATTGACTACAGATAGCTGCTCTACCGAATATAACCTATATCCTGTCAATGGATCAATGCAGGCAGGCTTCAAAAGACCTGTTTCGTCATAGTAGCGTAACATGCGAATTGATACTTGTGTCAGTTTAGAAAATTCACCGATCTTGAAAATGAGTGCCACCAACTTTCTCTTTACTTTTTGAAATCAGTAGGGATTTTTCTGTTTCTATTTCTATTTCACACACTATTTCACACTCATTTCACATACACATCTGAAACCAAAATATCCCGGATTGCTTCCGTTGGAATCACAAAGCTAGGGGTTCCCATCATGCCTGGGGCAACCTCATACTCGTTAAAGGAAATGACCAGCTTACCATCCTCATTGATATAGAAATTCTGATCAGGTTTGATCTGTGTAAAGGGGTCCATGTCGTCTTCGGCGATGAAGTAAATCTTCCCTTCCTCCTTAGCCATTTCATCTTGCATCTGTTTCAAAATAATTTCACTCAGAACTCCAACGTAGTCTGCCCCTTCTTTAAAGAGCATGGGCAAAGTCAGGAGTATTTGACGCTCCAGGTCTATGGTATCGTACTTCAAGCTCTCTGCCCCAGAGGCTCCGATTTCCAGCTTATAGTTTTCTATGGTCAGCAGCTTGCCGTTGTTGACCTTGATGGTATAGCCTGCGTCCAAGGCCTTGTGAGCAAGCTGCCCCGCTTCAAGCTGTCCAATCTCTGCCATGAAGGCATCATACATTTCTTTCGCCTCTTTGGCGTATTTTTCATTCAAACCGCTCTGCAAGTCCTTGTTTTCTAGACCTTGAATCTCAGGTATGCTTACCTTCACTTCATACTCTTGTTCCTCATTTTTCACATCTACGGTAACAAAGGTCATCACCTTGGCCAAATTGCCAAGCACCGGTACCTCCTGTGCCGCCAATGCAAAAGAAGGAATCGTATTTAAAGCAGCGGCAAAGCCGATCAGTAAGCCCGCGGCGATGCTGGCCCCTCTTCTAAAAATTCTTACGCTCTTACTTTTCTTCATAGCTCTTCTCATCCTTTCATCCAAGTCCTTTGGAATCTCTGTATTTTCGTACTCTTTCTTTAACCATTTCAAACTTTCGTTCATACTTACCTCCATATTCATTTACTATTGCTAGAAGTGAGTAAGCCTAGTTACGCATCACTCTCTTCCTCGGCCAACTCAATCCGCAGACGTTTCAAAGCGGTATAGAGACGGGTTTTGACGGTACTTAGCTTTTCGTTTAACACGATTGCAATGTCCTCCAGCTTCATATCCTCAAAGTACTTTAGGATGACCACACTCTTATATTTAGGCGACAAGCCGTCCAGGGCTTTCTTCAAGTCAAAGTCGTCGTAGCCGTCCAATCGGCCTTCATCTTCCTTTAGACTTTCAATACTCTCCAGGCTTATCACCTTATTCCTACTTCGCAAAAGGTCCAAGGCAGTATTGACGATAATTCTATAAAACCATGTTTTCAGCGCATTTTGATTTTCCAGGCGTTTATAACTCTTGATCCCTTTACAGACTGCATCCTGCACAACATCCAGAGCATCCTCCTTATTGTGCATATAACTATAGGCCAGCCGATAGAACTTCTCTTTATTACTAACCAAATAGTTTTCAAACTCCTTATCCATGTTCACCTCCACGCATTCCTGCGTATTTAAACCCTGTGTTTCATTTCTTACACCTTATAGACGAAGCACAGTCAGAAAAAGTTTTAAAAGAAAAACAAAAACCGTGGGGGAAGGAGGAGGAAAACTTTTTTCAAACGGCGAAAAAAGTTTTCCTCCTCC
>CAZSXS010000016.1:0-48506 GCA_964611385.1 uncultured Defluviitaleaceae bacterium | reverse complement strand
GGAAAAGCTTAATCCTACTTTCCTTTAGTTCTTTTAACCCCTAATGCTTAAATCCCGAATGCTTAAATCCTTAATATTTAATCCTCTAATCCCTTAATTCTTTAAAAAGCTTTTTAAGCGCTTTTTTTTCAATCCGGCTAACATAGCTCCGGCTGATGTTCAAGACTTCAGCAACCTCTCTTTGTGTTCTTTCGTTGCCCGTCAGCAGCCCGTATCGCATCTCAATGACCTGTTTTTCGCGACCCTTTAATATGCGTTTGATTACCTGATACAATTGCTTGATTTGCAGCTTCAAGTCTACCTGTTCATCAATACTATCGTTTTCATCCGCAATCTTATCCACTACCCGAACTTCGTTGCCCTCGTAATCCACGCCAATGATGTCTTGTAGATATATGTCATTTTGATGTTTTTTGGAAGCTCTTATATTCATAAGAAGTTCATTTGCTATGTTGAACTGTGTGACACATCCTCAGAAATATAAGCTTGACAAAACACCTACAAGTCGTTAATGTAGCTATATCAGCACCATGTAGGTGTGAATGGAAGTGTAGTAATGAATATTATCCGACAGATTTCCGATTCTGAGCTTGAGATTATGCGCGTTATTTGGAAAGCAAAGGACTCTGCAATGTTTGTACAGATAATGAGTGACTTAAACGAAAAAGACAGTGAGTTCAATCTAATTGTAGCCAGGGGTTGCTATGCCATGGTTGCCCTAATAAACACAAAACGCTCATCCTATCCACGGGGTGAGCGTTTTGTGTTTAGATAATCTTGCTTGCCTGTTTTCTGGCAACTATATCCTCTGCAAGACTATCATATAGCATTTCTATTTGCCGATCGTTCCATTGTAATGATTCAATATATTTAACAGCCGCAGCACATAGAAAGGCCACTAATTCCTTGTTGATTTGAGTCATAATTTTTTCGTCCGTAGGATAATGTATGATTACTTCCTTGAACATGGCAGCACCTACCCCATGGGTGACTTTATTAAAGTCTATTCATGGGCCGCATGTCTGTATTCCATCGTATATAAAGAGGTAAATGGTACTGGGGCCCTGGGTCTGCTTTTGAACGCTGCAAAATCTCATAAAAAAAGAAGCCTTTGGTAAGGCTTCATAGGCTTTATGAAATTTTATTTGATGGCAAGATCAATGCTAAGTCCCTTATTAGCCAATTAGCCGAAATGCTTGGCTAGCATAATTGGCATTCTGCATGAACAAATTCGGACACTTATCCATTTCATCAATATCATTACAGCAATATTGAATAATGCACATAACAATACTTTCAATATTATCACCGCATTTATCAAATAACTCCGCTGCCTTTATCCAGCTTTCGCGCTTGTATTCTTGCCCTAATTCCCGCAAAACATATGCTAATCTATCGTAATTCGCTTTATACGGAATGTCCTGTTCTGCGACTCCTATAATTTCATTTGGAATTTTGGGAACCTTTCCCATAAACTCAGTTATGGAGATTATCGCTTTCTTGTAGTCTTCTTCTGAGAATTTTTTCTTCCACTTAGGCAGTTCTTTTGCAATTTTTTCATATGCAGAAATACCAAGAATATGTGGCTTGTCCCTAAACTGGCGTTCAGCCTTTGCCCTAAAGCAATTTAGAGCAAGTGTACATTTATCAGGAAGATTCTCATTCAATCTTATTTTAATAAAGCCATTTTTATCGCCAACACCATTTTTTTTAATGTTCCACGCAAGTTGTAAATCAAAAAATGAAAGCTCTATCAAATGCTCTCGGTCACAATCATATATTAAAGCACAATTCTTTTCTGTATCATATCCAACCATCATAACGTAATGAATTGGTATATGCTTTGTATGATACATTTTCAAATATGGCAAATAGAACATATCTAAGGGTCCCAAAATCACAGGGAATCCATTGTCGATTTCCTGTTTGATTGATTTTTTTGCATACTCCAGTGTTCGACCGCCAATTATCTTGTACTCTAATCCAAGTTCATCTTTCAAATTTTCATACACTGTTTTGGGTCTCGCATCGTTCGCACTAAACATATAAGGCTTATCGTCATTATTCATTTTTAAAAAGATTGTTTCTCCAAAGCTTCCCAATGCAAGCAAAAAACCTTCTGTAAGAGTTTGGTTTGTTCTATTTGCATAAAGGTCTTCAATTCCACTGCACATACAACATCCACTTGAAAGATGATGGTTTACTTCAATCAGTTTTCTTGCCATAATTACCTCCCCAAACTTAGTTTAAACGTATTATATAAATAATCTTTGTTTGCCAGTTACGCATTATTGCTATAATTCTAAACCACCACACCCAAACGCAATTTAGATTTGTAAGTACCACCTTGCAGCATTTTTCAATGATAGAGCTATTTACAATGAGCCAATCCAAAAACCTCACCCCAACACCTCCCTCAATTTCTTCTCAAACCCCCTATCTTGCTCCACCGTACGTTTTGAGCTCCCTTTCAGTCGGCCACCACTCATACGGATTTTCTTAACAATATGCCGTTGCATCAGGAGGCTGTCGATATTGCTGTCATCATAAACCATGCCGTTTTGATTGATAACAATCCCTTGGCGAGCAATGCACATTGCGGTAAGTCCATAATCCTGTGTGATAACCACGTCTCCTTTTTGAACCATGTTCACAAGAACAAAGTCTACGCCATCGGTACCTCTAGGGACGGTTATGGTTTCCGCCCCATCTTTTTCAAAAACATGAGCGGTGTCGCATAGAATGATACACTCTACACCGTTTTGCTTTGCCAGTCGAACAGCTATGTCCACCACAGGGTAGCCGTCTGCATCAATAAGAATTCTCATATCAAAGGGCCTTCACAAAGAATTTGCGATTTCTGGGCCCGTCAAATTTGCAGAAGTAAATTCCTTGCCAGGAGTAGTCGCCCATTTTGTATAATGATGGTTTGGCTGGCGCCTACACAGCTTGACTTTAGGTGAGCGGAGGAATTCCCTTCGGCATGGTGGAAGTCCGAACGGTCTGGAAATGCCTTACCTAAACCCATCAGTAAGTCACGGATTACATCGGGGTCAGCATTTTCGTTGATGGTTATTCCCGCTGTGGTGTGCGGGCAGTAAACGATGCAAATGCCATCTTGAATGCCGCTCTTTGTGACCAGCTCTTGCGCCTTGGAGGTGATGTTATACATGCCTTCTTTTTCGGTTCTCAAAGTGTATTCCTGTACCATTAGAAAATCTCCTTTACTGAAAGCCCATCGCAAGAGGCTTCTTTTTTTGTTTGAAATGCCAGCATGGTGCCGGGGTGAATCTTGTAAGCAAGTAGAAATTTGCTTTATGTTAGCTTAAACAATACGCTCTGTCAAGCAATGACACCTTTCATTTTCTATGTTTCCAATACTCCATCACGCAAGCTTATTTTGAAGCAATTGGTTCCAGTCATTCCTTCCAACAATCTCTAACGAAAGTAAAGAGGGGTAGCCAATATGGCTACCCTCTTATCAAGCCGTAAGTACCTCCATGAGGTATACGGCTATCAATTGAAACTCGGTCGCAAGCAATATTGCAAGCAATAGAAACCTTTATTTTGTTTCAATCCAAGCTTCTTCCTTGCCGATTCGATAAAACACATGGGTGTTTACGGCTTCCAATATTCCATAATAAGCCCAATGACTTTCTTTCACATCCCTAAAGCCTTTTAAAAGCTGTCCATTCCTTTCTACAAAGCCTATATCACAAATTCTTTCAAGCATATTATTGACTATCGTTACCGCCTCGGCTCGTGTAATTGAATTTTCCGGCTGAAAGGAGCTGTCGGGGTAGCCGCTTATCCAGCCTTTTCCCGCTGCATATCCGATGGAATCCCTTGCCCAATGATTTGGCTTTACATCATGGAAGGTTTTAACTAGCCCTGCTCCCTCTGAAGGCTTTTGAAACCTCACTGCAATGGATGTAAGCTCTGCCCTTGTTATGGTTTGGCTAGGTTTAAAGGATTTGTCGGGATACCCCATGATGAGTCGAGCTTTTTCCATGTAGCCTACAGCTCTTGAATACCAGAGGTTGTCGGCTACATCGCTAAAGCTACTTGTATAAGCCTCTTCTTGATTTACATCCGAAAAGTTATAAAACAGTACGGCCACCTCTGCTCTTGTTATTGGCGAGTCCGGCTTAAAGCTATTGTTGGGATAGCCGTAAATATAGCCTATGTGTGTTTCCATCTTCGGGCTTTGGGGTGCTTGTGGCCCATTACCAGGGGAGCTTGTGGCTGCTGGAGAGATGGGGGCGGAGGTAGAGGTTGGGGTTGGGCTAGCTGGGATTGTATAGGAGGGCGTTGGGTAAACGGGGCTTGTATAGTCCGGTGAATTTGTGTAGTCTGGTGAATTTGTATAGTCTGGTGAATTTGTGTAGTCCGGTATATTAGGATAGTCCGGGGAACTGCAGGGGTATTGGGGCTCTTGGGTTTCACCCTCACCATTTGCAGGAAGCCTATCTGTACCTTCTGGCCTTTCCTCCTTGTTTATCTTTCTCCACCCCATTGCAAAGGGGCTGAAATTATCTACGGAAAACTGTAATCCCACTTCACTTTTTATTGGAATGATACTATCCGGGTTGTTTATGTCGTAATCAACGGGCTTGTTGTCACCAAGCAAAAACCGATAATGCAAGGCCACAAAGTCATACTCATTCTTATTGGTTGCCTCTGGGTATGGGAGTGTGACAGTTACCTTGCTGTCTGCATCGGTTGTAAGGTAAATATTGCCGTTACGAGAATTAACCAAGGAAAGGCGCATTGGTTCATAACTATTACTGGAAATCCCTTTTTCTTGAAAGAGGCCCTCCATGGATTGTATAAGCGTGGCATGTTCTTGGCTGTTGTCCTCTACAAGCTTATCCTTTACCAAGATAACCCCAGAGGTATCCTCCACGACTTGGCCGGCAGAATTAATTAAAACCGTTGATTCAAGTAGGGTAGCAGTTGGTTTGTTTACAGGCTCCTTGGGAAGTTCATTGACAATGTAAGAATAGCTTGCCTCATTGCTTAGGTGCCTAGTATACAAGGTTCCTTCCCCAAGCCGCAACAAATACTTTCCAACCCTCAGCTCTGGATTCGGCTTGGCTTTAATCTGATACTCCCCGGCCATTTCAGGGTCCTCGGGGGTTCCGGCAGTGGGTCTTTCACTGACACTTTTATCTTCATTTACACGGTAAAAGGCAAACTGATTCGCTGCATAGCTTTCATAGGTGTAGGCTTGACCGTTTATGATAATTTCGGTATCCTTTGCTTCCCCCCCTACAAAGCCCTTCAGGTCCTTTATTGCCACATGGGGGAAGGTGTCGCCGGTTGCGGAAGTACCAAACATATAATCAACCATAGAGTTGGGTTCCACGAGTAAGTCAAAGATTTCCTCTCCCTCCTTGGCCGAAAAAATCCAATTCACCGGGCCCTCTTTGCCTTGGAGTTGGTTTTCGCTGTCTTCCCTTAGGTGTACGCTCACGGAATAATCACGGGCTTCTCCCCGGTAAAAGGTTCCAAGGCTTAGGGGATTTTGGGAACCACTCAGAACGCCTTTATAGATTTCATTTCCAAAAATATCCTTAATGGTTATTTCTGTATTCCTTACTACTTCTGCTATATCATGATTTTCCGTAGAAGGCTCTGCTGCCAATAATATTTCCGTTGGCTTGTCCGAGACTGTCTGGTTTTGAATCCGAATCCTTTGATTTCTTTCGACACCAGGAATGAGATTGTTAAAAGAGCCAAACAAATCCGAGGATACAGTAAAGCTGGTGTCCTCGCCAACATAAGTGACCATTGCGACTTCAGTAGAGTCTAATTCCCGGGAAGGGGTTAGTCCTAAGCCTAAGCCTAGGCTATGAAAACTCTTGCCCCAAATATTAATAAGAGCATTTTCTGTGGCCTGAATGCACTCAAGGCTTGCAACTAAATGAACAGAAAGGTTTCTGTACTCGTTTCCCGTTAAAGGATGAAGGGAAAATCCCTCACATAGGGCTTGGGCTGTTTGCTCCCCAGGATTAAGTAGACCATTATAATAATAAAAGCCATCATTGCCCTCCAGCCAAAGCCCAGAATTAAACTGGATAAGCACATTGTCCGCAGGGAGGGAATTGCTCCAGGACTTATCAATGCGACAGCGCAGGAGCATGGGCAATGTGCCTATGTTTTTGCCGTTGACAATATACTTAGAACTTTCTCCAGGGTATAAGGCTGTTCTGTCCTGTTCTATGAGCAACTCACCTGCCAAGGTTCCTGTACCAAGGGGCTTTTCAATCCTTGTCTCTAGCCCTATGAGACCGTAGGCAGCAACCGAGCTTGCCCCTATAAGCAGAAGAATCAAAACAAAGAGCAAAGGCTTTTTCTTTGCCATTCCAACACCAACCTTTTTTATTTCGACTTGCTTCCATTCCCGTGCAGGATTCTAAAAGCCCTTTCATCGTCATTTTCAAAGCCCCTGGCTTGAATGGCCTCGGCGCTTACAAGGAGGGTAAAGCTTCCCAACTCAGCAGCAAGGTATTCGTCCAAGTCATAAGGGATTTTCACCCGGGTAAACAAGGTTTTTTCCTCCCCTTGCCTGAGTATCCTTCCATAGTTATAGTAGCGAACGCCTTCGGTGCTTTGGCTGTAGACTTCGTCCAGCGCAAAATCCGTTAAGTTAAAGTCTATCATATCCCATATAAGGGAGGACTTTACCTCGTCTAAGGCCACACCCCCATCTGAAATTTCCACCCTGATTCTGACCCAGGCATCCTCTTGTAAGGCTTTGATTGTAGGGTCTTGCTTTATCTCCTCCCTTGGGTAAAGAGCAAAGCTTGCCTGCTGGAGGCTGGGTTGCGTAAGCTCAATTTCCACACCAGCCCCGGTAGTAAAGGTGTTGGTTTGGGAGTGGCCGCTGGTAAAATAAGCGAACGTTCCCTGGACGGCGGCAAAGGAAAGGCAAGTAAAAATCAATATGATTACAATGATATTCCTTTTCATTTTACGGCCTCCCCGGCTTCTGTGCTTTGTTTAAATCCGGCAGCAAATATTGATTCAGCAGCAACTTTGCATATTCATATTCGGAGGTAAATTCTCCGTCTCCGCTTCCTTGGGAAAATTCCAAGCCACTTTGCACAGCCGCTCCCTCTACCTGAATGTTAATTCCATGCCAGTCGTCATAAGTCTTAACATCCTCGGCAGAAATCCCTGCATGTAAGGCTACTCCAGTGAATAAAGGCTCTGTCCGGGTGTTTGACGGAATTTTGCCTCCGCCCTTGCGGTAATAAAAAACCTTGGTCACACTGGTCCCATTATTACCGTCCGGCTCCCAAATGGCAGGGTCCATTCCCACCAGGATAAAGTTATCATTGGCCTTAATATAGCGCTCATACTCAGGAAGAGAAACTGCCTGCCCTGTTCCTTTCACATAGGTGATACGGATGGCGCCATAAACAGCCATGTTGCCCCCTGAGGTATTTTTTAGTGCAGGCTCCTTCACCACCACGGTTCCCGGCAAAATGTTTGTTGCGTTATTCTCGTCCCAGCCACCCTCATCGATTTCAACGCTTATCCCTGGAGCAAGGGTATATACCCCTTGAAGGGGAGTATTTGATTGGTAGGTAAAATACGCAAGGGTTTCAGGAACAAACAAAACCCCTAGTAGGCCAGTAAGCAGGAGTAAGATTTTAAGTTTATTTTTCATTTCAAAACCCCCGCATCCATTCTTAAAATGCCGTCACTTCCTAAAACAACCGGCCAAGCAGTGTATTGCAAGTGTGCCCTTGTGGCTTCCACGCCGGCAGCCAAAACTTCTATGGTAAGCTCCATATCCCTAAGATTTGCAGCGTTCTTTGTCACGCCAGAAAGGAGGGGTGGTGTTTCTTGTCCGGGTTTTAGTTTGGCTTTGTAATAAAAGTATCCGTCCGTTGGATTAAAGAACCAAGCGTTTTCCCAGCCGGAAGCAAAGTGTAAGGTTATGGTTTCGAAAATAAGTTTATTGTCTACGGGCTTTGTAAGCTCCCCTAGCCCGTTTTCTGTATCATAGCCTTCTATTTTAAAGGTTGGGACAATCATAACCCTCACAAAGGCGGGAACCGCTCCCACGTTATAAAGATTTCTGATGGTCACTGGCTTTGAGGACGTTCCCCAGGCTACGTTTTTGGCGTCTATGCCTTCCTCGTTTACTTCAACATAAATGTGGGGGTCAAATGGTTCAAAGGTAAACAGGTTATTCACCGTTGCTGTCAAATAGGTAAAATACGAATATGTTTTTTTAACAGTGAGGCTCATAAGGGCCAGTACCAAGCAAGTAGTGACAATCTTAAATTTTAGCTCCTTCATTTAACCTGCTCCTTTCATGTATAGAGTGGAAAACCAGAAAACCCAAAGCAAAGGTGATTATGGTCAGCTTCACCTTAAAAGAAGAAAGGAGGGTAAGGAAGCTGCCAACCTTGGGAATGGAGAAGCGAACTACCCCGATTACATTTCTGTATTCCACAGGGTAGCCATCCTCTATATTGTTTGCGTCCCCTTTGGTAAAGAGAAGCCCGTCCTGATAATTTATCTCCATGACTCTATGGGTTACCATTACCCCACCCTGAGCCTTAAAGGTGATTACATCCTTGGCTTTAATTTTTTCAAAAGCAGTGGGGACAGCATAGAGCAAGTCTCCCACCTTATAGGCAGGCTCCATGCTTCCTGTCTGCACTGAGTAAAGGTGAATGTTTAAAAAGCGGGGAAGCACAAAGCAAGCAAACAGTAAACTCGCAATTAGGATAAGGCCATAGCTCCTCTTCTTTGCTCGTCTAATCTCCTTCTTAATCATGACTCATCACATTGGTTGCGTTACCCTTGTCGCTGGGGGCCCCTGTATCCTTCTCAAAGCTCGGCCACTCCTTGAAGCTTTCAAAAATAAATTCGTAGGGGGCAGGGTCTGCTGCCTTTACCTCGTAGGATTGTTCTTTAACCATAGGGGTATAACGCCAGTTGGATTGAAGGTCTGTTACTGTATATAGGCCGAGGATTTTAGCAAAGATACTTTTACTTACAACGCTTTGTCCGGCTTCCAGGAGGATGACTACATAAAAGGTTCTTGGGTTTGGGGCATTGTATACCACCTTAAAAACAAAGCGCTCGTCTTCCGTGGCGGGGCTGTCCAACTTCTTGGTGATAATGAAGGAGGATACATAGGGCTCGAGAACAAGGTAGCTTCCGCTTGTAATCATGCGGTATTGGAGGGTTGCGGTTCCCATAAGTCTGTATTTTATTAATTCGGGTTCCCCTACAATGTCTGGGTAGGTGACTAAGATTCTCCCCGGGTAGGGGTTTTCAATGCTGATGGGGATGGTGGGGGTAATGGGAATCGACGTTGAGGGAACGTTGATAACCCGCCCCCCTGTGTCCGCTGTGCCTTCTCCAACTGCCAAGTAAACCTCCGTGTGGATAGCCAAAGCATCGGAAAGGTTCAAGGTTCCATCTTGATAAATCCCGGCTCCGGGATTTGATGAACGAGCGTTCATTAGGCTTGTGTTTTCCAAAAGGTTAAGAGTTCCTTTATTATGCAAAATGGAGCCGGATACATTGGTAACATTCCCACTGTTACCCGATAAGGTTAACCCTCGCAAGGTAAGGTTGCCAAAGGGGGTTATATAAAACATATCCCCTAAATACTCCGAATAAGTGGCTCCGTGAACCTCATGCCCGTCATAGCGAAGGAAGCTTACGTCATTGCCCTTGGCGTAGAGCTCCTGACTGTCGCTCACATCCACTTGACCGCACACATAAATGTTTACATAGGATTGGCTGTCTATTATGGGGAGTAAGCTGGCTAAGGTTTTAAAGCTGTCCGCTGGAGATAAACCGTAACCCTCGTTGAGCTGCTGCCCATTTAGGTAATAGCAGGAAACAACAACAAGGTTCACGTTGCTTTTGCCTAGTTCCAGATTGTTGGAAAGGACGGTTCCATCGGGAAGAGTTTGTTTATTTCCCAGTACAAATCTTCTAATGTACTGGGAAGCGTCTCCAATGAGAATAGTGCTGGGAACCACAAGCTTGGCACCCGGGGTTGTGTCCTCAGAATAGAGTCTGTATACATTGGAGGTATTTAGCAAGGCACCTGTGATGGTAATTTGCTTTCCCGATTTCATGTAAATCGTTCCACCGATAAAGCAGTTTCCTCGTCTTACGTTAAGGCTCCCTTCACCGTAGTGAACCTCACCGGATAAGGAGGGGCTTACAGTTTCGTTTGCGGTTTCGTTGGAGAATATGCTTCCACCCTCAGCATTGAGAATGCAGCTTCCATTCAGGTATACCCCGCCGCCATTCGCAGCCCTATTTTCACTGACAAGGCCGTCTGAAAGGGTTACAGCCCCATCCTGGATGAAAAGCCCGCCGCCGTTGGAGGCTTCGTTGAGGCTGATTCTTCCTCCACTCACCTGCAAGGAAGAATCTAATGCTACGAATAGACCTCCACCGTTGTTGAAGGCGGTGTTCCCTGCAATTTCGCCGGAGCTTACCTCCAGGTTTGCCATTGAAACATAAATCCCACCGCCGTCTTTTTCGGTGGCGATGTTATTGATAATCTTGGTTTCGCCCGTAATTTTTGTGCTTCCTCCCAGAATGAACACACCGCCGGCTGTTAAAGCCTTATTTGCGTTGATGGTCATTCCCCGTAGCTCGTGGTTTGCATAATTAAAGAAAATGCCACCGCCGGAATCTGCCGCTGTGTTATCTTCCACCAGTCCGCCGGTTCCCACCAGGGTTGCGTGCCCGGCCATGTATAAGCCGCCACCGTTTACACTTGCCTCGTTTTGGCTAATGGTTCCGCCGTTTATCTTTAAAAGCCGAACAGAACTGGTATAGGCAAAAATGCCCCCGCCGTGCTTGGCTAGATTCTTCTCTATAAGCCCGCTGTTCATGGTAAAGGTGTTGTTGGTAGCCATATAAAGCATGTTTAGGTAGATGCCGCCGCCATCAAGGGAAGCAGTATTATTGCGTATCGTTATCCCACTAATCACCATAGGAGCATGGTTGGAGTAGATTCCCCCACCGTTCCACCTGGCAAGGTTATCCCGGATTACGCCCCCGGTGCCGGTAAAGAGGCAGTTTCCTGTATTGCTAAAAACGCCGCCGCCATTTTGCTCAGAAGTATTGGAATGGATTTCTCCACCACTCATAATAAATCGGCAGCCGGAGCCAGAAGCGTTGACCCCGCCCCCAACACCTGTAACCCTGTTATTGTAAATTCCGCCGCCCTTAAACTGAAAGGTGCTGGTGTTTTCCAGGCTCACTCCACCCCCATGTCTTGCGGTGTTATCATGGATGAGACCGTCTACCATTGTAAAGATGGTACTGGTGGAGCCACGCTGCCGGTCTAGGAATACACCGCCGCCTAGTACCGTTGCTGCATTATTATCAATTTCACCTAGGTTCATAGTAAAGCTTCCTCCGTTGTTTACAAAAACGGCTCCACCATAGTTTGCTAAATTGCCTGTCAGTCTGCCGCCATTCATCACAAGGTTTCCGGTTAAAACCCCAATGGCTCCGCCGTTATTCACTGATTTGGCATTTGTAATCAAAGCTCCCTCCTGGAGGGTGAGGCTTCCGCCCTCTACAACAAGGATAGGTTCTTGGGAGGTCGTGGTTTCCTTGTTGCCGTCAAGGGTGATGTTTCTAAGGCTGAGGCTGTTTCCTGTACGAATCCTTATCAGTGGTCGTTTATCAAAGCCGCTGGCTCTTTGAATCATGGTTTCCCAGGGAATGCTGCTTAAATCCCATTCCTCTGAGCCTGCAATTTCTACAGTGTCTACAATGATAATCCATGCCCCATACCTTTGGGAAAGTATTTCCCTTGCTCGCTGAAAGGTCGCAACCGCTTTTTGGGGCGTAGAGCCATCAAAGCTGTCATTGCCCTGGATGGCGTTGGTACTGGCTGTCCCCGCCAAGTAAACCATACTGGCCCCTGCATAAATGTGCTTCCCATTTTTAACAAGCTGAAAGCTGGAAATGGAGGGGTTCAAATTAAAATTGACAAGACTTGGTTCAATGAGGCTGCCCTCTACAACCCTCTTTCTCACCATGATATCGGGTAGGTTTAGCGTAAAGGTCTTGCCTGGCAAAAGCGGTTCCCCTAAGCTGAGGGGAGCGTTCACCCCGCTTACTGCATTTGTACAAAAGACCATCCCCCTTATGTCCGAGGCATTGTAGAGCCTAAGCGTTGCCGGAAGTGCCACATAGATAACATTAGCGCCCTCGTCCGAGTTGTAAACAGAGCCGCCCCTCATGTCCATAAACCCTCCAAGAAGGGAAACCTGCTGCCCAAAGCCCGACTGCAGCTTGGTGTTGTTGGTTATGCTTCCTCCGTTCATTTGGAAGGTTCCACCTGTAACTAAGATTCCTCCGTCCTGCTGGCTGTTCTGGGGAGAAAGGTTATTGTTTGTTATGGCTCCGCTGTTCATTGTGAGAGTTCCTGAGGACAGTACAACTCCATGGGTGGGGCTTGCATGAATCAGGGTTTCATCCATAGTAAGCTCCCCTCCCTCTATGGTAACTAAAGGCGCAGCTCCCTTGCTTTCGCCGTCAAGGGTGATGAAGTTTAAGGCCAGTTGAGAGCCAGAGGGGATAGTAAATATTGGATTCAGATAATTAAATCTTTTAATGGTAACGTTCGGCAAATTAACGGAAAAACTTTCGGAAATAACTATGGATTCGTCACAAATATAGATGGTGTCTTTATTAGGGTTATCGAGTACAGCCTCTCCGGCTTGAAAAATACTGCGTACCGCCTGCGAGGGGGAAAGGCCGTTGTTATCATCACTTCCCAAAAGCCCATTTACATAAACCCCCTTTGTATCATAAACAACCATATTGTTTCTATAAACAGAAAATCCATAGCTGGAGGTGGTTTCTAAGGTAAACCTATCTTGATAGGGGCTTATGTCTGCATTGTTTTCTATAGAAACAATGTTGCTGCCAGAAGCGTACTGAGGGGCGTCCTGGAAAATAGAAAATCCTAAAATCAGTCTGTAGTTTTGAGTTACCCTTGGAGAGGTTATTTTGATAAAACCGCCCGCATAGCTTTGTCCGTTATAGTCAAGGAAAAGAGGGCCGTCGATTATAGCCTTTTCTCCGTCTATCCTTATTCGTTGGTCTGCCTTTGCGCCAGTTACATGAACCGCAAGCCGGTTTGAGTGAATAGCTCCATTATTGAGATTTAAGGTTCCATTCCCGCTGATGAGTATGCCGGTTCCGTTATCAGCCTCTATCCTTCCGCCTTGAAGGGTAATAGTCTGGCTTCCGCCAGCCCTCACCACAGAGGCGCCGAAGCCGTTATTTCCGATTCTTGGGCCGTTTAGTACGAACTCCCCGTCCGAAACCAGTATTAGATTTCCGTAATAGCCCTCATATCGCATGATGTCCACTACATCATTCCAGGCTTCGTTGTTGACAGGAACTTCACCGCATATGCTAATATGGCTTATGGGCGTTCCCCCTGCATTTAACAGGCTAAAAAGCTCGTAGGCCTTTTGGTAAGTCCTTACGGGTCTGTCCGGCCCAGAGCCGTCGTTGTTGTCGTCCCCGCTTCCTGAAAGAAACACAACTCCGTTATACTGAGTAAGCCTTTTTTTATAGAGTGCGATGTCGCCGTTATCGTTTTCTCGAAGCTCAAACTCTGTAGCAATGGGCTCACCTAGTGCAAAGTACTCTATGGCATTGGGAACAATCCCTGCTGATACCAACACCCGCCCAAGAGTTTCCGTAACCCCCGAAGGGTCGGTAATCAAAGTAAAAACACTACCCGGAGCGGGCTGTGCTGCTAATTCAATGGGGCTTGCGCTTACATTGGACATGGCAATCATGCCATTGTTGATTAGGCTGACCCCCTCGCTCAGAACCAGCTTCCCTTCTACTACATTGATAACTTGATACGCAGAGGTGTTTGTTTCCCCGCTTAAAATAAGGTTTTGGAGAGTGAGGGTTGCTCCCCCGGATATTCGAAACATAGTACCATTATAAATTTCATATCTTTTAAGACGAATATTCCTGGATGCCCCAAGGTCTATCCGTTTGTCTGAAAGAATGTCAATGGGCTGCTCCATGATATGGATGGTGCCGTTATCCGCTACAAAGTCCATGGCTCTTTCGATGGTTCTTGCTGGATTCGCCAAAGAGTTGATGGGCAAGCTGTCGTCACCGCTTCCCGGATTTAAGTAAACATCCATGTAAACCTCTGGAAAGGGTTGAAAAGCTGATCTGGTTTCCTGGTTGAGTTGTAAAGGGAGGGCTGCGGGTATAGTTGAGAGATTCTCACCTGCTCCAATAAAGGCAAAGAAGGTGTGATAGTTGAGGACTAAACATAATAAAAGTAGTATAGAAACTAAAGTAGAACTTAGAGTAGAAACTAGAAACTTATATTTCTTATACATTGGCTGCCTCCAAATTCAAAAAAGCCAGATTTTGTTAGAGTTGATTTTTAGTTTTAATAAAAATTGCCATAAATATACGAAAAGATAAATGAATCTTACAATGAGCCAGGAAGGTGCTATCCATTTTGAAGGAACCGTCCTATTCAAACAAATGGCAAGGTTCAAGCAAATGACATAGTTCAAATGAAAAAGTTCAAATGAAAAAGGCTACCCTACGATAGCCTCATTCTATTTTTTGAATTATACGGACAAGTAGATTGGAGTTGGATAAATGGCAAGAGCAAAGGCAAAAAGTATAAAAGACAGCAGGCAAGTGGCTGTCTATGCCAGAAAATCGAAAATTACGGAATCAGGCAAGAGCATTGAAATACAGAAAGAAAAATGTATTGCTCTTGCCTGCGCCCAATTTGATGTAACGCCTGAGGATATATTAATTTATGAGGATGAAGGAAAAAGCGGTTTTTATGCCGACAGGCCCCAGTACAGAAGAATGCTGCGGGATATTGAGAATAATAAAATTAAAGCGGTGGTTTGCTATAAGATAGACCGTATTTCCCGTCGCACTGTCGATTTACTAAATCTTGTTCAACAAATGGATCAAAAAGGTATTGCGTTTGTATCTGTCAGCGATAGAGAGCTAGATACAAGCTCGCGGACGGGAAAAATCATGATTTCCTTACTGAGCGCAATCGCTGAGTTTGAGCGAGATATAATCGCCGAGCGTATTACTGATAATATGTATGAGCTTGCCAAAGAAGGTCGCTGGCTTGGCGGCGAATGCCCCCTTGGGTACTATTCTAAAAAAGAAAAGTTGATGATAAATGGAAAGAAAACGACCATCAACCATTTAGAGCCTGTTGAAGAAGAGCAAAGAGTTGTTAAAAGCCTTTTTGAAATTTTTTTCCAAACAACTTCTCTTACAGGAACGGCAACGCTACTAAGTAAGGAAGGATTCAAGACAAGAAAAGGTAAAGAATTTACCTTAGTGGCGGTTAAAAATATTTTGCAAAATCCTGTCTATGCAATTGCAGACGAGGATATGCGTAGCTATTTTACATCCCTTGATGTTCCCCTTTGGGCAGATGAAAATGATTTTGACACTGTGCATGGTATCATGGCCTACAACAAAACCGAACAGACGAAGGAAATGGATAAGGAATCCCGTGCATTAGACCCAAAGTACACGCAAAAAACTATACGACGAAACATAAAAGACTGGATCATTGCCGTTGGCAAACACAGAGGTATTATAAGTGGTTTGGATTGGATTCGGGCGCAGAATCTACTGGCTGAAATATCACAGGAAAATTCCGCCAGACCCAAAGAAGTATCAAAGGCGTTGTTATCTGGACTTGTACGGTGTGCTGTGTGTGGAAGCCGGATGTTTGTCCGAGCGGAGTCGGGGCGATACAATCCAGACGGAACGTTACGATTCGGCTATAGATGTGATGTGAAATATAGAAAAAAAGGCGGCTGTGAAAGCTCGCCCAATGTAAAAGGATATGACCTTGATTGTTTCGTGCTTGAACAGATTTGTATAATGTGCAAACATGATTATACTTTTTACAGCGAGCTTCTCAACACGAAAAACACCTTGCTGTTAAAATCAAAAGAAGCAGAAAAAGAGCAGCATGCACTAAAAAAGCGAATTTATGAAATCGAGCTTGACATACAAAGCCAAATCACAAATCTACGCTCAGCACCCGACAATGTTAAACAAGCCATTTATGCTGATATTGAATTGCTTCATAAGGAACGAGATGAAAAGCAGGGCCGGCTTATTAAAATATATAGGGGTGAGCAAATATATGACAGCCAAATAGCAGAAATGGAAATAGAAATTAAAACAAACATAGAAAAAGCAAAGCAGACGATCATGGACTTTCCCCGGCTGATTAAACTGGTTACCTACGAAAGCAAGCTCCAACTGCTCCGAAAGGTTTTGGAATGCGTCATTGTCGAGGGGGATACCGTTCATATATTTCTGAAAGGCATGGTCGGTACCGATTTTTTTCATAAGGAGTAGGATAGAGAGGTGCGTGTCACACAGGAATGGGTAGCATTATCTATGCACCGTGCGGCATAAGTCGCCAGTCTTGTTCCTTTAACAGGCTTAAACGTGGTGATAGCTTTGATCAGCCCTATGGTTCCCACTGAAATCAGATCATCGGTTTCTTTGCTGTAATTCCCATACTTTTTTGCAATGTGCGCAACCAGCCGGAGGTTATGCTCAATGAGAACATCTCGGGCCTGGCTACTGGCTAGTTCATCACCGTTAAAATACTCATCCAGATATTTTTTTTCTTCATCTGCGCTAAGAGGCTTAGGAAAAGAATTTCTGCCGGTCACGTATGAAAACATATAGTAAAATTCCAAAAAAAACATAATAGCACCTCCAAGCCAATACTATACATGGTATGCTATGTGGCTCTTGTCTGTGCAAGTTCAACAATATTTATTCTTGTGACAACAATATACCTTATGAAAGGATACTGAAATGAAAAAACAAGGAAAGCAAATAGAAATTGAAAGAAGATTTTTAGCGGGGGAGCGCTTTGAGGAAGGAATTTACAAAGATTGCCCAAAGAAGGAAATTGCCCAAGCCTATATTTCCACCAGTCCAACCATACGCCTAAGAAAATCCAATGAGAACTATATCCTCACCATCAAGGGGGAGACAGAATCAGCGCTTGTCCGAAATGAGTTTGAGCTTGGATTGTCGAAGGAGCAGTTTGATCAGTTAAGCCAAAAGCTTGAAGGTCGTATCCTTGAAAAAACCAGATACCTTGTCAAGCTGGAAAAGAATAGTTTGAGTGAGGATCTGTCTGAAAAATATCTGTCTGAAGAAGATCTGCCTGAAAGAGATGGCTTAATTGCCGAGGTAGATATCTTCAAGGGTTTCTTGGAAGGCTTTGTAATCATCGAAGTGGAATTTGAAACGGTTGAGGAAAGCCAAGCCTTTATCCCTCCGGCTTGGTTTGGAAAGGAAATCACGGAGGACAGGCGCTTTGCCAACAGCAGTCTGGCTACGGCCGAGCTGGAGGATGTGAAGCAGTGGATTACATCTTTGTGTAAAGGTTCTGTCATAAAATAGTAACAATTATTTCATCAATTACTATTGTTTTATTTGAAAAACTCTGCTAGAATATTCAAGGTTTTGAAAATCTGGCGATGACTTTGTTGTTGTTGGCTGCCTCAAGAGCTTTTGTTACTGATCTTAAAAGCTGTTGTCTTCTTGTGGCCTTGTCAATGATGATTTTGTCATTTAGTGCTTATTAAGAAAGGAGTGAAGAAAATGCTGAGCAATGTACGGTTTGTAAAAGTAAGGTTTTTTCATTTTCGAAACGAGAGGTTTACTCTAACTTAATACGCGCTTTGACAGGACAAAACAGGTGGATTTTGTGCGTCTTAGCTTATCTATCTGTTTTGTGATGCAGACTCTTTATTTTTGTGGAGTTTTTGCGTCTTGTTTTTTGGACATTTACAGCGGATAGAATAACTATCCGCTTTTTTTTGTCCCAAATTCTGTCAAAGCCCGTACTTCTACTCAGTCACGGTCAGCTTTGCAAAGCCGCCGCCCAAAACAATAGGGCTGATTGATGGCGGTTTGGTAAATGTTTAAGAGACTGAGTATCGCTTCATTAGGGATGCATCCATTCTTCTGGGAATTGTTCGCCTAATGGGGTCTTTGAACTTTGGAGGTGTACTAGTGGCACAAAATGTGTTCAAAAAAATGGAAGCCGCCTTTAAGGAAAAAGGCGTCACCATTGTTCTGGGGATGCAAATTGATCTGGACTTGATGGGGCAGCAAGCGGAAAGCTTTGTGGCCATCGACGAGACTTGTTTGTATCTCTTGGATGGTAGCCTGAAACGTTACCCCTTCTCCGAGTTGGGAGAGCTGAAGGTGGAAAGAATGATTTCTACCGCCAGGCTCGTTGCCGAGAAGGACGGAAACAGCGAAATCATCCTGCTTTTTTCCATAGGGCTGGCAGCTCAGATCGAAAAGCTGATCAAAGCAATCAAGATCTACAAGAAGCCGGAAAAAGACAAGGACGATCATGTTGAAGATATTCGTCTGGACAATGATGACCTGTTTTGCCCTAAATGTGGTACCCGTTACCCGGAGCCGGAACGGAAAATCTGCCCCAAGTGTTTGGATAAAATGTCCATTACCTTTCGGCTGATGGGCTACTTTAAGGTCTACGGTCTTAAAATTGCCTTTGCAATGCTCGGTATGCTCTTACTCACTTTCTTCAGCATCATCTCCCCGTTGGTGGGCAGTCGGATGTTTTACGACGAAGTCCTGACCGAGGGCGGAAAGTACTTTGGTATGGTGGGCTACTTTGTGGCCTTACTCTTTTTGATCCGCTTCTGTGGTCTTTTGCTGAATATTTTTAATTCGGTGATACTGGCAAAGGTCGTACCTTGGATTATTTACGACCTTAAGCTTAAGATTTTTTCAGCCATGCAGCGTTTGTCTGTGGGTTTCTATACCTCAAAGCAAACCGGAAATTTGATGGACCGGGTCAACCGGGACGCCAACAATATTTATTGGTTCTTTGTGGATGGCCTACCTTATGTCATTATCAATTTCTTTACCTTTACCTCTGTCCTGATTGTTATGTGCATACAGAATCTTAAGTTGGCTTTAATCACTGTAGTGATTCTTCCTTCGAGTATTTTCTTCTTTCGAGTGCTATTTAGATTCTTTAGAAGAATGCATCATAAATTTTTTGTTTACCAATCTCAACTTTCTTCCCTGGTCAGCGATTCCCTGAACGGGCAGAGAGTTATCAAGGCCTTTGCTGGGGAGGACATGGTAACGGATAAGTTTTCTGGGATCGGCTCCAAGCTGACCAACACAGAAACTCAAGGCATGAATCTTGCCTTTACGGCCTTTCCTCTGATTTACCTGTATATGTTCCTGGGGCAATGCATCATTACTGCCATCGGCGGCATTATGGTTGTCAACGGGGAACTGTCTATCGGAACTCTTTTGACCTTCATTGCCTACCTGACCATGCTATATGGTCCGCTGGAGTTTATGTCCTGGGTTTCTAACTGGTGGTCCCGCTGCCTGGACTCAGCCCAAAGAGTCTTTGAAATCATAGACGCTAAGCCTGATGTCTGCGAACGGGAAAACCCCATTGTCTTGAAGGAATTCAAGGGGGACATTGAAGTCAAGGATGTGCGCTTTGGCTATGAGTCTTCTAACCCGATATTGAAGGGGCTGTCCCTGAAAGTTAAGAGCGGAGAGATGTTGGGTCTTGTAGGAAAAACCGGTGCTGGTAAAACCACCATCTCCAACCTCATTGCCCGGCTGTATGACGTGGATGAGGGCCTCGTGACCATAGATGGGGTTAATGTCAAGGATTTATCCATGGATCAGCTCCGCAGAAACATAGGGATTGTATCCCAGGAAATGTACTTATTTATTGGGAGTATTGCGGACAATATCCGTTACGCCAAGCCCGAGGCTAGCATAGAGGAAGTTATTGCGGCCGCCAAAGCGGCTTCCGCCCACGACTTTATCATGAAGCTGCCTGATGGCTACGAGACGCGCGTGGGAGCGGGCGGGCAAGACTTGTCCGGCGGAGAGCGGCAACGACTTTCCATCGCCCGAACCATTATTCAGGATCCGAAAATTTTGATTCTGGACGAAGCTACAGCCGCCATGGACGTAGAAACGGAAATGAACATCCAAAAATCCTTCCTGGATCTGAAAAAGGGACGCACCACCATCGCCATTGCTCACAGACTTTCTACCCTACGGGATGCCGATGAACTGGCTGTGGTCAGCGACGGTAAGATCGTTGAATCCGGTACCCACCAGGAGCTTTTGGATAAAAAAGGTGAGTATCACAAGCTTTATACCATACAGATGGAAGCTTTAAAAGGAAGTATTTCAGATGAAGTTTAGGAGGTTCCTATGAGCGAAGCAATTATTGATATTGGATTTTTAGATCCCAAAAAGTTTGACTTTTACCAAAGTGCAGGCTTTTTGGGCTTGAAGTATGACGGGAAGGAGTATAAACGGGTGTCCGTCCGGCGTGCCCTTCCCCACCAGATGCCAGAGGAGTTTTTGTCCGTCTGTGACCATGAGCAGAAGGAAATCGGTATCATCCGTAACCTGAAGGACTTGCCCAAGGAGCAGGCGAGCTTGGTGCGTGAGGAGCTTTTGCACCGGTATTTCTGCCCGGAGGTTCAACAGGTGGTCACGGTCAACGATAAGATGGGTTATGTCTATATGGAGGTTTTGCTGCTGAGTTCCATTAATAACGAAAGTTATAGTAAGAGCTTTGCCGTCAAAGACGTAAGCAAAAACATCCGTAAACTGAATGATGAACAGCTCATCATCTTTGATGTGGACGGTAACCGGTATCTGGTCCCAAGGCTTTCCAAGTTGGATGCCAAGAGTGTTCGGCTTTTGGAGCCTTATGTTTTTTAATCATTCGAAGGAGTGAGCTGCTTGTCAAATGTAGTGCTTTTTGACCTTGACTATGATATGAAGCCTTGTCAAGGTCAGCTTGAAATCAATCAAAAAAAATTACTGGTCGTTCTCAATGGCAAGCCCTTGCATGAGCTAACCCAAGAGCTGGACGACTTGAAGGATATCAGTATTTCTGCCGGGATCGGCTGCGCCTTTCTGCTGGCAAAGCGGAAGGACGAAACCGAAATCGTGCTTTGCCGCTTTACCCTAAGCTGCATTAAGGCCATGGGGGAGTTTTGTAAGCTGGTGAACTTTTATGCGGAAACTGGCAATATGACTGATCTTGAAAAACCAGTTGTCGTCTGCGAAAAATGCGGCCGCCCTCTGATGGAGGGCGTAACCGTCTGTCTGTTCTGTTTTAGTAAGGTGGCAGTCCTGAAACGAGCCTGGCAATTGATGAAACCCTTTTCCAAACAGATTATCCAGGCCGGCCTAATGTTAGTACTTTCTTCCTTATTATATATCACGATTCCAACCATTAGCCGCTTCCTCATTGATAACCACCTGCGGCCGAGAACAGGAACTCCGCTGATCATCATCCTCTTTGCTGCGGCTATGTTTGGCGCAAGGGCTTTGGGTGAGTTGATTTTCATTCTCAATTCGAGGGTCTTCAATAAAGCTAGCTTGGCCTATGCCAATCATTTGCGTAACTTAGCTTACGAAAAGGTGCAGTCCTTCTCCATGGCTACCTTGGCCAAGCGTACCACCGGTGACTTGATGAAGCGTATCTTAAACGACACCGTCATCGTTAAGGACTTTATGTCTGACCAAGGACGCTGGGCAGTGGAGCAGATTATCGTCTTCACAGGAGTCTTGACCATCCTCTTTTTTACTAATTGGCAGCTGACCCTACTGGTCTTTATTCCCCTGCCTGTGGCCTATTTCCTGATGTCCAGATTTTGGCGGCTGATCAGTATCCGTTTCGAAA
Source organism: uncultured Defluviitaleaceae bacterium (assembly GCA_964611385.1). GTDB lineage: Bacteria > Bacillota > Clostridia > Lachnospirales > CAYPQA01 > CAZSXS01. The sequence goes on along the minus strand of CAZSXS010000016.1, from coordinate 26,689 downwards.
GACAGTGGCGGAACTTTTCTAAGTCTCAGTCCATCTTGCATGATATCTTAAAGGGGATACGAGTCGTTAAATCTTTTGGCAATGAGAAGCGGGAGATTGACAAATTCTCCAACGCAGCCAAGGAGCTTGCTTCCGTTTCTTCCTCCAATGAACAGCTCTGGGCGGTCTTGTTCCCTAGTCTGGGCTTTTTCATCAACATCGGGGAGTTTTTGATTCTTTACTTCGGCGGACTTGCCGTCCTAAAGATGCTGAACTTGAGCTTGACTCTGGGTCAGCTGGTGCAGTTTGTTTTATACATAGGATATATTTATGGCCCACTCCGCTGGGTGGCTTCCTTCCCTCGTTGGCTGGCAGACGCCTTGACCTCCATGGTCAAGCTCTTTGAAATTCTGGACGAGAAAACCGACGTTCAAGAAGCTGATGACGCAAAGGCGATTCCGGTTTCTGGTTCAATTACCTTTGAAAATGTCAGCTTCGGCTACAAGTCTTATGAGCCTGTGTTACGGAATGTTTCCTTGGAAATCCATCCTGGTGAAATGATTGGGATCGTGGGTCGCTCAGGTGTCGGAAAGTCCACCTTTATCAATCTCTTAATGCGGCTGTATGATGTCAACTCTGGCCGTATCACGATTAATGGGGAGGACATACGAAACATTTCCCAAAGGCACTTGCATGAGAACATGGGTGTAGTCTTCCAGGATGTCTTCCTTTTTGCAGGTAGCATCTATGACAATATTGCCTATGCCAAGCCTGATGCCAGCATCGAGGAGGTCATTGCAGCAGCCAAAGCGGCCAATGTGCATGACTTCATCATTCGTATGCCGGATGGTTACAACACCGTCCTTGGGGAGAGTGGGTACTCCATCTCTGGTGGCGAGCGTCAGCGTATTGCGATAGCCAGGGCGGTCATTAAGAACCCAGACATTCTCATCCTAGACGAGGCCACAAGTTCTTTGGACGTAGAAACTGAAAAGACCATCCAGGACAGCCTAGACAAACTGGTCAAGGGTCGCACGACTTTTGCCATAGCTCATCGCCTTTCTACTTTACGAAACGCTGATAGGCTCATTGTCTTTGATAAAGGGCGGCTTGCTGAAGTCGGAACCCACGCAGAGCTACTGAAGAACAAGGGTGTGTACTACAAGTTCCTGATGGCACAAAGAAAGACCTCAAAGCTTTCAAAAACAGGTTGAGGAAACTAGGAAAACCTTGGTTCTAATTAGAAAAGGGGAATCTTTTTTCGTGATGAAAAAAGATTCCCCTTTTTTGCCCATTTGTTTCAAGGTGGTCAATCCGCTCAGAGTACAACCGTATTTCCTCCTTGCAATTTTTTTCTTTTAGCCTTAAAATGTGAAAACCGCAGTGTGAAAAATTTCAATAGAGAATTTTAGGAGGTATCACTATGCCCTTGCTAGATAAGCCTTTAAGTGAGCTCAAAACGTATATGGGAATTAATGTCTGCCCCAGCGATTTTGACTCATTTTGGGATGAGTCTATTCGTGAAATGAAAAGCTTGAAAGCAGAAGTCACCTTAACCAAAGCCAGCTTTGAAGCTCCGAATGCTGAGTGCTTTGACCTTTACTTTACAGGAATGTTCGGCTCCAGGATCTATGCTAAGTATCTTCGTCCGAAGAACAGAACCGGAAAGATTCCGGCTGTTTTGCAGTTCCATGGCTATTCAGGTAACTCCGGGGACTGGCTGGACAAGCTTTCCTATGTCAATGCCGGTATGGCTGTGGCAGCCATGGATTGCCGGGGACAAGGTGGCCGTTCAGAGGATCTAACACCCACCATTGGCCCTACCCACCACGGGCAGATCATCAGAGGCCTTTCCGATAGCCCTGAGAAGCTTTTGTTTCGTCAGACTTTCTTGGATACCGCACAGTTGGCGAATATTATTATGTCCTTTGACGAGATTGACGAAACCCGAGTTGCCGCTATGGGTGGCTCCCAAGGGGGCGGCTTGACGATTGCTTGTGCCGCTTTGGAACCGAAGATTGCCTGTGCTGTTCCTGTTTTCCCCTTCTTGTCTGATTACCGTAGGGTTTGGGAAATGGACTTGTGCAAAGATGCCTATGTGGAGCTCAAAAACTATTTCAGACACTTTGACCCCTGCCATGATCGGGAGGATGCTATCTTCTACCGCCTCGGTTATATCGACATTCAGCATCTGGCCAGACGCGTTCAGGCTAAAGTCTTCTGGGGCATAGGCTTGATGGATTCGGTCTGCCCTCCTTCCACTCAGTTTGCTACGTACAATAAACTCACCTGCCAAAAGGAAATGAAGATATACCCAGACTTTGGTCATGAAGGTCTCCCTGGATTCCATGATTCAGCCTATATGTTTATCCAAAAGAATTTATAATATTGGGTTTTACTAAACCGTGGGGGGAAGGAGAAGAAAACTTTTTTCAAACGGCGAAAAAAGTTTTCTTCTCCTTCCCCCACGGTCTTAAATTTCTCACTAAATAAGGAGGTAAAGCTTTGGAATTAATGGATATTACACTTGGGAATCTTTTGGATGAGGTCGCCCGAGACTTACCCGACCACGAGGCCCTGGTTTATACAGATAGGGACTTTAGAAAAACCTATAGGGAGCTGAAAGCGCTCGCAGATACCTATGCCAAAGCTTTTATGGCCTTAGGTGTAAAAAAAGAGGATAAGGTTGCTATTTGGGCCACTAATATCCCCGAATGGGTCTTGACGTTGTTTGCTTCTGCAAAAATTGGGGCCGTTTTGGTTACAGTCAATACAAATTATAAAATTTTTGAAGTTGAGTACCTTTTGAAGCAAAGCGATACCCATACATTGGTGCTTTTTGACGGCTTTAAGGATAGTAACTATGTGGAGATCATCACCGAGCTTTGCCCCGAATTAAAAGAAAATAAGCCTGTCAATAATGAAAACCTTCCTTGCCTTCGGAATATCATTTATGTAGGCGATAATACCCCAAAGGGTATGCTGAACTGGAACGACCTACCTAAACTGGCCGAAACAATCAAGGACGAGGAACTGCAGGAAGTGCAAAGTAGCCTGTCGCCCTCTGAAATCATCAACATGCAGTATACCTCCGGTACTACAGGCTTCCCGAAGGGTGTTATGCTGACCCACACCAATATTATTAACGACGGAAAAGCCATAGGGGACTGCATGAATTTCACCCATCAGGACAGACTATGTATACCTGTTCCCTTTTTCCACTGCTTTGGGCTGGTGCTGGGGATGATGGCTTGCATCACCCATTCTACTACCATGGTTCCAGTCAATTATTACAGACCAGTTAGCGTTATGGAAGCGATTACCAAAGAAAAATGTACAGCTGTCCATGGTGTGCCTACCATGTTCATTGCCATGTTGGAGCACCCGGACTTTGAAAAATTCGACTTCTCATCTTTACGTACCGGTATTATGGCTGGCTCTCCCTGCCCCGTGGCGGTCATGCGGGCTGTGGTGGACAGGATGAATATGAAGGAAATTACCATCGCTTACGGATTAACGGAGGCTTCGCCGGTTTGTACCCAGACCCGAACCGATGATTCTCTGGAGCTGCGGGTCAGTACCGTAGGACGCACCCTGCCCCATATGGAAACTAAAATCATTGACCCTGAGACAGGCAAAGACTGCCCGCCCAATGTACCAGGCGAATTTGTGGTGCGGGGCTATAATGTTATGAAGGGCTACTATAAAATGCCCGAAGCCACAGCAGCGGTCATTGACAAGGACGGCTGGCTGCATTCAGGCGATTTGGCCACAGTAGACGAAAACGGCTACTACAAAATTACTGGCCGCATCAAGGACATGATCATCCGTGGCGGTGAAAACATCTATCCCAAGGAGATTGAAGAATTCCTCTATACGGTAGAGGCTGTGAAGGATGTGCAGGTAATTGGCGTACCCAGCAAGGAGTACGGGGAAGAAGTTATGGCCTATATTATTTTGAAGGAAGGCTATTCTTTAATGGAGGATGAAGTCAAGGAGCTGGTAAAGAGTCATATGGCTCGCCACAAGACACCAAAATATGTACGCTTTATTGACGGTTTCCCTATGACAGCCAGCGGAAAAATACAAAAATATAAGCTGCGAGAAATGGCAATTGACGATTTGGCATTGCAGGAGGCAAACAGCATAGTGACGGCTTAAAGCCGATATTTGCTTGCGGCCGGGCCGCAGATGGAGGTAAAAATATGAAATTTGCTTTTTCGACGCTAGCTTGTCCCAACTGGAGTTTTGAGGAGATCATAGCCACAGCCAAGGATTTTGGCTTTGACGGCATTGAACTTAGAGGGATACAGCAGGAAATTTTTGTTCCAAAGACAAAACCCTTTCAACCCGAAGCCTTGCCTGAAACCAAAAAGCGGTTAAAGGCCCTGAACTTATCCATTCCTATGCTTGCCTCTGAGTGCGTGTTGGCAAGCGCCACGGAAGAAACGCTGGAGGACATCAAAGCCTACATTCAACTGGCAAAGGCAGCAGAAGTGCCCTATGTACGGGTGTTGGCTGAGCCTTATGCAAACCCTTCACCAGAGCTTAAAACCGATTTACAGCGAGTCAAGGAGCTATTAATTGATTTAGGCGCCGAAGCCAAGGCGAACCAGGTGAAGCTCTTGGTAGAAACCAACGGGGTTTTAGCAGACTCCAAGGTTATGGCGGGCTTTATGGAGAGCATAGCCGGAGAGGGTTTGGGGGTTTTATGGGACGTTCATCATCCCTTCCGTTATTTTAACGAGGACATCACAGAGACCTATGAGCGGCTGAAGCCGTATATCTGCTACCTACACACCAAAGATTCTGTCTTGGAAGGCGGGCAGCTGGTATACAAGCTGATGGGGCAGGGAGACATCCCTAACGAAAAGCTCATTGAGCTACTATGCGGGGAGGGCTATGAGGGCTACATTTCCCTGGAGTGGGTCAAGCGTTGGAACCAACAAATGGAGGCACCGGGTATTGTATTCCCCCACTTCATATCCTATATGAATCGCATCAAAGCGAAGTACAGCAAATAAGTACAGCAAATAAAAATATAGCAAATAAGGAGATTGAAAACATGTCGATTGAATTAACTAATGAGAATTTTGAAAGTGAAGTATTAAAAAGCGACAAGCCGGTACTTGTAGACTTCTGGGCATCCTGGTGCGGGCCCTGTAAGATGATCGCACCGATCATTGAAGACCTTGCTCAGGAGCTGGGCAATCAAGCAAAGATTTGCAAGCTCAACGTAGACGAAAACCAGGAGCTGGCCCAAAAGTACATGGTCATGAGCATCCCCATGCTTATCGCATTCAAAAACGGCCAAGTTCACTCAACAGCAGTGGGTGTACGAGACAAAGAGAGCCTAAAAGAGATGGTTCTTTCTTAAAAAGTAAAACCCCCATCCATTCTTTTGGTTAGGAATGGATAGGGGGTTTTTATGATCATAACTACAGCGAAGCGGTGCTTACTTGCCGTTTTTCTTTTTACCTTGAATTTTGGGTACAGGCTCTACTTCGTTTTTGGGAATGTGGGTTTTATTGGCAAATAAATAAGAGATAGGATATATTCTCATCAAGACATTTTTTACAAAGATTTTGTATGATGTTTATTTGTAATTTACAAAAGTGCATTATAATATGGAAAATAATTTGTTTAATCAGGAGGTAGTAAATGTACAAAAAAATTAAAGCTTTGGGTTTAATTACCGCTGTTTCTTTAGGATTACTTGTGGGCTGTGCTGGAGGAGAAGGTTCGGAACAAGCATCTGTTTCTACTGCGGATATAAAACCATTCGTAGCAACTTACAGTACCGATTTCATTTCAATTTCTCCGCTTGCTGACGTTTCTGCAGGCACAAAGTCAATATTAAGAAATATGCATGATGCTGTATACAAGTACAACTCAAATGGAGATTTAGAACTTTCGCTTGCAGATAACATTCAAATTGATTCAGATGGAACCTACCTAATCTTTACAATTGAGCTTAAGGATAATCTAAAGTTCCATAACGGCAAGGCTATTACCGCCCAGGATATCAAGTATTCTTACGAAAGACTTGCTCTTTTAATCCCTGAATCTGCAGATGAAATTAAGGGAGGCGGTTATTTCCCCAACCTTTTGAATGGTGACACATCTAAAGGTTTCGCCAAAGGCCGAATTGAAATAATCAATGATAAAATGGTCAAGTGCTACTTAGATGACAATTACGGTGTACTTACAACCATGCATACCTTGGCTGATGGTTTTATTGTTCCCTGTGATTATAGTGAAAAAGAGCAAAAAACCAAACCTATTGGTGCCGGTCCTTATAAGTTTGTCTCTTACAGCGAGGGTGACAAAATTGTTTTTACGAGGTTTGACGAATATCATGGTAAAAAACCGGATATTAAAGACGTTGAGTTTCGTAAGTACGCAGACTCTTCGGTTTTATTTCTTGCATTTCAAACAGGAGAGATTGACATTTTAAGCCTCAACAATGAAAGCCTTAAGGCAATTAAGAATTTTGGTTATTATATTCATGAAGGTTTGAGCAATGATGTCCGCGTTGTTTATATGAACAATGAAAGAGACAGATTTAGTGATGTCCGCATACGTCAGGCTTTTCATTACGCCATTGATAAAAGCAAAATCAATCAAATCGCTGTTGAGAACAGAGGAGCAGTGCTCTACTCTCATATGTCTCCAGTCTTAAGCAAATATTATAACGAGGAAATAGAATCGTTATATCCCGTTGATAAGGCAAAAGCTAAACAGCTACTTGCAGAGGCTGGTTATCCGGACGGATTTACGGTTAAATTCCATGTTGTAGGTGAGGATACAATTGGACAAGACTATGCTGCTATTATTAAAAGCGAGCTTGCTCAAGTCGGTGTCAATCTCGAAATAGAAGCTGTTCCTTGGAATACATACCTTGAAAGCATTTACAGAGGACGAGATTATGATATTGCCATCCTTAATATAGTAGGTTATCCTGATCCATCAAGAGTTTTAAGCCGTTATGGAAGTACAAGTTCTGGTAACATGGGTAACTACAAGAATGAGGAAGTAGATAAACTGTTAAAATCTGCTTATAATACAACTGACCAAGAAAAGGAAGCGGTTGAGATCTATAAACAGATTCAAAAAATTCTTGCACAAGATGCTACTGCACTATGGACAGTTGATCCCGGTGTTGTTACTGCCTTAAGCAAAGACTATATTGGTTATAAGAATTATCCGTTTGCATTCACAGATATTTCATTAATAAAACATCGAAGATAATGGTGGAAAAATGTATTATGTAAAAAAAATTCTAATATCTGTTGCTACAATTTTAGTCATATCTATTGTGGTTTTTTTCATGTTTCAGGTTATTCCAGGCAATCCAGTTCTTACTCAACTGGGCATTGAAGGTATGCAGGATGAATTACTTGTTGAAAAACTTACAGCGGAGTTCCAATTGAACAAACCTTTAGTACAACGTTATACAGACTGGGTAATTAATATTTGCAAGGGTAATTTAGGTTCAAGCTTCAAGTACAAAAAAGGCGTATCTGATCTTATTGCTGTACGCCTTGTTCCTACTCTTACCTTATCCCTTCTTTCCATGTTTGTCATAGTTGTTTTGGCCATCCCTTTAGGCATCTTTATAGCAAAGAACAAAGGAAATAAAATTGGCACAATATTTTCAGTTTCTTCACAAATTTTTCTGGCGTTACCAGGATTTTGGTTGGCTATTTTGCTTATGTGGCTTTTTTCATTTAAGTTAGGCCTATTTCCAACAAGGGTTACTGTTGACTTGGCCCGCCCCTTAGAAACCCTCAAAAACTTATTTATGCCTGTTCTATCTCTCAGTCTTGGTAGCATAGCTCTTGTTGTACGCTATGTTCATACGTCAGTGTCTCAGCAGGAAGGCAAGGAGTATATTACGGTTTTAAAGGCAAAGGGGCTCACAGATAGGGATGTTATGAACAAGCACGTACTGAAAAATTCGCTTATTCCGGTTATAACCATTTTGGGTCTTATCTTTGTTTCTCTTTTAACAGGGAGCATCATTATCGAAAACGTATACACGATTCAAGGCATAGGAACCTTGCTCATTTCATCCATAAAAGATAATGACTACCCGCTTGTTCAGGGGATCGTGCTGTATTATAGTGTTGTGGTTGTAGCTGTAAGCTTTATTTTAGATCTAGCCTACTCTGTTATAGACCCAAGAATTAGAAGTGAAAGGAGTCGGCCTTAATGTTTACTCGTATAAAATCAAACAAAATTCTAACAGCGGGCTTGATTATAATCGGTACACTTCTAATTTTGATGCTATTGAGCCTGTTCTGGACACCCAACGATCCTTACTACATTCCTTATGAATCGGATATTAACTATAAGATGTTGCTTCCATCAGTTCAGTTTCCACTTGGTACAGATCATTTGGGGCGCTGCATTCTCTCTCGTGTTATGAAGGCATCACAGATGGCATTCCTTGTCGGCACAATGACATTAGTTGTCTCTGGTATTATTGGTATAACCATAGGCATGGTCAGTGGATTCTTTGGCGGCATTGTCGACGAGCTACTAATGCGTTTTACGGACATCATTATAACTATTCCGGGTACACTTTTACTGTTGATTTTCATTGCAGTGTTTGGTGTAGGTACTATGCAGACTGTCATTGCTATCTCCATTATGAATTTTACTACTTTTGCAAAAATGATTAGAAGTCGTGTAATCTCTATCAAAGAGAGTGATTATGTACTGTGGGGTAAATCTATTGGAGCTCCCCAATACAGAATACTGCTTCATCACATTTTGCCGGAGCTACTGCCGATTGTCCTTGTTATTTCTGCCATGAAGTTTTCCGGTGCAGTTATGGCTGAAGCTGGTTTGAGTTATCTCGGTCTCGGTGTTCAAGCACCCCATCCAAGCTGGGGTAATATGCTTGCGCGCGCCCAAACCTCTATTACAACAAATATCTATTACGCTCTTATCCCAGGCTTGCTCATTACAGCTCTTGTCATAGGTTTTAATCTCATTAGTGATGGCCTAAAAAAAGAATTAGGCATTGGACAATAGGGGAGGTAAAATGTTAACTGTAAATAACTTAACTGTAAATATTAAAAAAAACAATACCTCGTATACCGTATTGCGTAACGTTAGCTTTGAGCTCAAAAACGGAGAAGCTTTAGGCTTAGTTGGCGAGAGTGGCAGCGGCAAGAGTATGACTGCTCTGGCACTTATGGATCTCTTGCCTAAACAAGCGGTTGTTGACAGCGGAGAAGTTATCTTTGATGGCAAAGATCTGCTTAAACGCTCTCAAGCGGAGCGGCGCTCCTTGCTGGGCAAGGATTTGTGTATGGTATTTCAAAATCCTATGGGAGCCTTAGATCCGTTGATGACTATAGAAAAACAAATTGCGGAAGTTATAAAGGTTCATAACCCTACTGTGACAAAAAAAGAAATGAGGGATAGGGTTATCTCCTTGCTTGAAGAGGTCCGAATACCGCATCCATCACTTTCCATGAAAAAATTTCCCCATGAAATGAGTGGCGGTCAGAAACAACGTGTTGTTATAGCAATGGCTATAGCCAACCGTCCAAAGCTTCTAATAGCGGACGAATGCACAACAGCCCTTGACGCAACCGTTCAATTTCAAATTGTTGAGCTTTTAAAGAAATTAATCAAAAAATATAATTTAGCAATGATATTCATATCCCACAATATCGGACTTGTCAAAAACATTACTGACAAGGTAGGTGTGATGTATGTAGGCCACCTTGTGGAATATGGAAGTTCTTTAGAAGTGCTTTCAAAACCTTGTCATCCTTATACTAAGGAACTTTTATGCAGTCTGCCTGAGTTTTCTCAAAAAGGCGAGTCCATAAAGGCAATTGAGGGTCGTGTACCTTCTCTCGAAGAAGAAAAATCGGCCTGTGCATTTCGTCCGCGTTGTCCAATTTCTCAGAATTGTCCAGATGGTATTGAACCGACCGCTGTGTTAATTGACAGCAACCGCTATGTAAGTTGCCTGATGCGTGGTTGCGAAAGGGTGTAAATTTGTGAATGATGTAATTTTAGATATAAAAAATCTTACAATGCAATATCGCAAGAACCATTCACAACCTCCGGCTGTGAATAATCTGAGTTTATCCTTGTGTAGAGGAGAAGTATTTGGGCTTGTGGGTGAATCAGGTTGCGGAAAGTCTACTGTAGGAAAAGCTATTCTTCAGCTTGTTAAGCCTACATCCGGCAGTGTGAAACTTAACGACCTTGAATTAACAACCCTTAACGGCAGGCGGCTTCGTGAGATGCGTAGTAAAATGCAATACATATTTCAAGACCCTAAGAGTTGCCTTAATCCAAATAAAACGATTGGTTGGATATTAGAAGAGCCGCTTTTGGTTCACGGAATAAAAAACAAGAAAACTCGTCTTGCGATTGTAGAAGAGGCCCTTGAGACAGCAGGACTATCCAATGCATTTTTAACAAGGTACCCGCATGAATTAAGCGGAGGACAAGCACAGCGTATTGTCATTATGTCTGCATTAATACTGAAGCCGGAATTTATTGTTGCAGATGAAGCTGTAAGCGCGTTAGATGTTAGTGTTCAGGCACAGATTTTAAACTTTATAAATGATTTAAAAAAGAAGTATGCTCTTACAATTGTCTTTATTACCCATGACTTGGCTGTTTGCCACTACATGAGTGACAGAATAGGGGTTATGTATTTAGGTCATTTAGTTGAACTTGGAAATGCGGATGCGGTTTACCATAGACCCAAACACCCGTATACAAAGCTTTTATTTTCATCTGTAATGACACTCGAAGGACACAGTGATGATGAAACTGAGCGTTTAAGAAATGAAACTGCTCATAACTTATACAGCAGTGAACTTTTAAAAGGCTGTCCTTTTTTTACAAGGTGTGCGTTTTCAAAACCGGAATGTAAATTAAATTTGCCCCCAATGGTTGATATTGAAGGGCATTGTGTAAGATGCTATATTTATGGCAAATAAATTTTGGAGTGTACATAATGGCTAAAATAGTTTTAATCAGACACGGATATTCTCAAGGCAATAAAGATAATATTCTTGCAGGTTGGAGTGATGTCGATCTTACAAATGAAGGTGTGCGAGAGTTAAGGACATTAAAAAAATCCGTAAGTTACCCAGTTACAGATTTATATTTTTCGTCAGATTTATTGCGTTGCCGTCATACTTTTGATGAACTTTTCGGCGATAACTTCAGCATACATAAATTTTTACCTGAGTTCAGAGAAATTTACTTTGGTGAATTTGAAAGTTACGATGAAAGTCAAATTAATTTTAAAAATTTTTTTGAGAACTGGTTAAGCGGAAAGCAATTCAGAAATGAAGAAACCCTGCTCTCTTTTTCAGAAAGAGTCAAAAATGCGTTCATTTCATTGTGTTTTTACTTAAGGGATAACGGCAAAGACAGTGCAACAGTGGTTACACATTCGGGAGTTATTCGTTGTTTAATCTTAGCCTTTCAAAATAAGCATCCGTCAGACTTCTTTAAAATTGATGTTCCAAACGGCTTGGGTTACGAATTTGAGCTTGAACTTGACCAGAATGACAAGATTATTATTCAAAGCATGAAGCCATTAAACTTACCAAAAGATTCTGAAACAGGAGAGCTTGTATGAAAATAGCCACCGTTTCAGATCTTCACTTAGATGATTTACCTATTAATAGGTCAACTTTCGTAGATATGCTTTGCAAGGAAATTACTAGCAATAAAGCAGATTTATTGCTTATGGCTGGAGATATATCCTCTGACTACCGGATTACCTTGGAGTTCATTGATGAACTAACCCAAAAAGCAGATTTTGACGTAAGGTTTGTTCCAGGGAACCATGACCTTTGGAATAAAAACAATGGATTTTCTACTGATAAAATCTTAAATGCTCTTTATTCACATAAAGCATGTTTGATCAAAAATCCATTAATCACAAATGAATTTGCTATCATCGGGCATATCGGTTGGTATGATTACAGCTTCGCCGTTTCAGGTCAGTACACATATGAAAAACTTTCAGAACGCGAAAACTTCGGACGCACCTGGAAAGATAAGCTTTATGTAGATATGGGAGCAACTGATACGGAGGTATCCAATAAAATAAATAGTTCTCTTGAAGCATTCATAAACTGCTACCAAGACAAGAATGTAATTCTGGTTACTCATATGATCAGTAATCCTGCCTTCCTTGTACCATCTTTTGTTTCCGAATTGTGGGGGTATTTTAATTCCTTCCTTGGTAGTACGGGTTTATGCAAACTCACACGATATGATAATGTAAAGTATGCTGTATGTGGTCATGTGCATTACCGACGTGTTGTTAAAGAAACTGGGAAAACCTTTATTTGTGCCTGCCTTGGCTATGAATGTGAATGGGATAAGCTTTGTGGAAATACGGATTTAGCTTTTAATTTAAAGAATGCTATTATTTATATTGAGTAAGTGTTGTAATACGAAACATCAGAAGTTTGAAAAACGATTTCGGGCATTATAATTTTGCATTGCTGAAGTAAGTTCTCCACGCTAATTTCAATACTTACTTTTAACATCCCACATTCGGCACCCTCCATCCCTTTTAAAAAAGCCCATGTGGGAATTAAAGTAGTTGAAGGTCTGCATTATTACTCTATTTTGAATTCTCTCATAGATCGTTGCAGAAAACGAAAACCCCCATCCATTCCTGACCAAAGGAATGGGTGGGGGTTTTTATGCGAAGCGATGCTTACTTGCCGTTTTTCTTTTTTCCTTGAATTTCTGGTACAGGCTCTACTTCGTTTTTAGGAATGTGGGTTTTATGATTGCTTTCAGTTCCGTGCGGCTCCTTTGGGTCTGGCCGTCTCATTCCTGCTTTTGCCATGGTTCTTTTCCCCCTTTGTATACTTAGTCATGTTCAGCGTTGCAAAGCCGCCGCTTAGTAGAATTTATCCGTGTTGAATGATAGTGATGGCGGCTTGGTAAATGCTTAAGAGACTGCTTTCAATTATACATCATTATTCTTAATTGACTGTTTCTTCGCATTTTTATTTTGATTATGGTTTTCTTCTGTTATGGGTGTCTGCCCGTTTGCTTTTTCCTTGCGAGCTTGCTTGTTATCTGGTTGACTATCCTTTGGCATGTTAACCTCCGAATGTTTGTAGTTTGGTAATTTAGCAGAATTGTGTTCGTGGCTTTTGGGTTTGGTGATCCTATACGGTGATCCATCTTTCCTGATTAGTTTGCCTTTGGTGCTTCGTATAGATCACTGATTTTAGTATTGATTGAATTCGAATGAATTATTCCTTGGGAATTTCTTTATATCACCTTGCTATTTCGAAGTTGATCCACAATAAATTCAGCTGCATTTTCGACGAAATCCATTGTACCGCTATAAGTCACAATTTCATTTAAGGAAAGATCTTGACGATCTTTACCAGCATACCAATTACGAAGGATATTGATTTTCTGTAACTCTATTTCTTTAGCCAAAATAATATCTTCTAAATCAACACCTTTTGACTCTTCAAGATTTCGCCAAATCTCGTGCCTATTCTCAAGGGTTAGTGCCAATTCAATGTCCATTTTTTCACTTTCTTGACGATAACGTCCCAGATTCCCTTTTTCTAATTCCTCTTGATATTTTTGCCTAAACGGTGTCCATACATTTATGTTGTTATACATATCAGTTAAAATATGGCAGCAATATCCGAGAATAAAACAATACTGTTCAGAGCACTTGTGTTTATTCATAAAAGAAAAAACATTTTCTAGCCACTCGTCATTATTGGTTATCATCCCCCACCTCTCATCACCAACGCACAAATGAGATGCTTTTTTGTAATCATAGTTGAAAGTTGGCCTGTTATGTATGGCATCCGGAGAGATATTCCCTAAAAAGAACTGAGGTACACTCTGAATATCTTTCATAAGGAGCGTACCTAGTCTATCTGCTACACATAGATGTGTCATTGTAAATGGCATTTCTAATCTCACCTTTCTGTTAGAAATAATCTCAATCTTATGAATCCAATGAAATAAAAATAGTTTTCATTAGGCAGGATACTACAAAATTATTAAGGTTACAATCTATTTTAAGGAATCTTTACATACGGAGAAGCGACATGTCAAAATCAAGAGCAAATTAATCTTGGCGAGTGTATTGCTGAATCCAGGGGCTTATGATAGATTATGGCTATAATATTGATTCCAGAATATTTGATTTTTCTTGATAAGTGTTGTTTGTTGGGTCGTAAGGTGTATTTATATTAATGGGAGGTAATGGAAATGGATTGTTTTGAAGAAAAAGTAAAAGACTGGGATAATGAAAGACGTTCTGAACGTGCTCGCATTATATCAAGCCATATTGCATCATTTGTTCAACCCAATTGTAAATCTGCTATGGAATTAGGGTGCGGCACTGGACTAATCAGCTTTAACCTTATGGATTTATTTGAAAAAATAACTTTGATTGATACCTCAGAAAGTATGTTAACTTCTTTAAAAGAAAAGATACAAAAACAAAATATCAACAAAATGGTTCCGTTAAAAATTGATTTAACCGAAGATAAATATGATGAAAAATTTGATATCATTTATAGTTCAATGGCTCTTCATCATATTATTGATTTGGAAAAAGTCATACAGGTTATTCATGAACTGTTAAATAATAAAGGGCAAGTATGCATTGTTGACTTAGATAAAGAGAATGGAGACTTTCATTTAAGTGACCCTACCTTTGACGGTCATAAAGGATTTTGTCATGAAAAGCTTAGATTACGGTTTGATGAAGTTGGATTTAGCAATATAAAAATTCAAACATTTTACCATGGTATAAAAGAAATAGGAGATAAACAAATACCGTATTCGTTATTTTGTCTGACTGCACAAAAATAATTGAACCATACCAAAAGCACAGGTCTTTTAGTTGTCGATAAAATGACAACAAAACATTTAGACAGATAATCCTTATAAAAAAGCATCTTCCCTTGGAGGTGCTTTTTTTAGTAACTTGTGCAAAAAATAGCAGTCCACTCCTTAACGCTCTCTTGACAAGGTAAGTTCATCTGTATATACTATACATATACAGACATAAGCTGATATGCACAAGGTTGCATTCAGCACGGGAGGTGAAGGAATGCGTATTGTTTTATCTAACCAATCGAGTGTACCTATCTACGAGCAAATTAAAGAGCAGATTAAGGCTTCTGTTTTTTCGGGCGAATTGCCCGAAAATGAATTGCTGCCCTCTATTCGCCAGCTTGCTCGTGACTTGAAGGTTAGCGTGATCACAACCACAAGGGCGTATAATGATTTAGAGCTTGAAGGCTTTGTACAAACAATACCAGGTAAGGGGTGCTATGTTAAAAAGATTAACGATCACTTTGTGCGAGCACAGTACGTAAAAGAAACAGAAACCGCACTGACTACTGCGATCCGACAAGGGAAAAAAGCCGGATTGACCATGGCGAATTTGCATCAATTATTAGACGAGATGGAGGCTAACTTAAGATGACGAATGCGATTGAAATAACCAATCTGAGTAAAAAGTATAAAAGTTTTTCACTAAACCAGATTAGCTTTTCTGTGCCGAGCGGCTATATATGTGGATTTATTGGTCAAAACGGCGCAGGAAAAACTACGACCTTGAAGCTGATCTTAGATATGGTCTTAAAAGACGGCGGCGAAATTAAACTGTTGGGTAAATCCAGTACGGATGTTTCCTTGAAAGAGGAGTTGGGGGTGCTATTTGATCAGCCTTATTTTCAGGAGGACTGGACAGCTATTGATATTGAAAAGGCTATGCGACCTTTTTACAAGCACTGGGATGGTGCCGCATTTCACCGCTACCTTCAAAAATTTACTCTCGACCCCAAGCAAAAATTTAAAACGATGTCACGGGGCATGAAAATGAAACTCGGTATGGCCCTAACCTTATCGCACGATGCGAAACTCTTGTTACTTGACGAACCGACGTCTGGACTTGACCCTGTTATGCGAGATGAAATGCTTGATGTTTTGCGCGATTATGTAGTGGAAGAAAACAGAACTGTATTTCTTTCAACACACATCACCAGCGACCTGGAAAAAATTGCGGACTACATCGTCTATATACGCAAAGGTCATATTGTATACAGCGGGTTAAAAGAGGAGCTGATCGAAAAATACTGCCTGATCAAGGGCGGTAGTAGGGACTTGCCGCAAGCCAAACTAAAAAATATCATCGGGCTTCGAGAGCACACGGGTGGTTTCGAGGGCATGATAGAGCTTGCAGATGTTGGTGGCTTTCCGTCCAATGTTATTACCGATCCAGTTTCCTTGGATGATATTATGATTTATATGAATAGAGAAGGAGCAGAGTTATGATTTCTAAAATGATTGCCCTTGATTGGCGCGCAATGAAATGTTATCAAATACGCGTCCTACTATTACCCATTTTTGCTTTTGGCGTTGGCTGCGTCTACTCGCCTATCGTAGTGATTCCCTGTATCGTCCTTATGTGCTTGAGTTTTTCGGTAAACCCTTTCGCCGTTGAGGAAAAAGGTGCTCTGAATAATCTGTATTTAACCTTGCCTGTTAAAAGAAATTCTATCGTTACTGGAAGATATGCACTTTCTTTACTCATGCTAGTATGCGGCATCCTGCTGGGTATTCCCCTAATGTCTCTTGCAAATCTATTTTCATTATCTAAGTGGTATGTTGGGGTTAAAGGTTTAATTGTGCTCATATCATTAAGCTATCTGCTGTACACCTTTTTTAACCTATTTATGTTCCCGATTTTATTTAGACTGGGATATCATAAGGGGAAATTTTGGGGATTTTATTTACCTTGCCTGGTTTTTGCTGTGCTTTTTGGCACCTACTATACGATTACCTTATTGCCAGGGTATGGAACACTCACAATAAATTTCATCCAGTATGCTTCGGATAACATACTTCTTATTAGTGGCGGCATGATTGTTTTGGCCACTCTTCTTTTATATCTCTCCTATGTGGCTTCAATACAACTTTATGCGAAGCGTGATTTATAAGCACTCCAGCCTTGATGGTGCTGAGCATGAAAAATGATGAATGTTTGACTAAAATTCATTTCTATAGGAAATAATAACATAAACAAAACCACCTTTCCTGTAGTAGCGCCCAAAGGCTACACAGAAGCAGGTGGTTGGAAAAAAGGAGGGATAACCATGGCAGATAAGAAAAAGTCTAACAATCAAGGGAAGCAAGCTCCTAGTAAGGACAAGAGCAACGAAGCTAAGAATGAAAACAAGTAATCTGCAGGCTAAGCTTGCAAAAACCGCGTAAGCGGTAAAAATAGGATAAAAGATATTGTAATATAAAAGGCTGTCGGAATTTCCGACAGCCTTTTCTTTTAGGGCAAAGTATAGATTTTGTTATTCTCAGTACCGTTAAGCTTTGCAAAGCCACCACACAAAACGATAGACTTTATCAAGATTGAATGAAGGTGGCTTGAAAAATGGTTTAGAGGCTGAGTATATTACTTAGACGACATCATTTTATCAATAGCATCGTTTGCCATAGAGATATAAAGATTGTTGTTATTTTCGCCATGTTTCAGGTTATCTAAAAACATGAGTGTAATTTTATTTAATGATGTATGCACTTTACTAAGTTTATCAAATTTTGTTCTGTCCAGTCTATCTAGCTTCTTTGCTGATTTCAACCTTGTCAAAGGCAGGAAAAAATTTATTTTCCACATTTGCTGCTGAATTGATTCTTGTATTTGTATCCAGCTTTGGTAAGGCAAACGATGTTCGTTGACTTAATCCGTAAATCATGTTAATTTCTCCTTTAGTTTCCTTTATACTGTATATGCAATTGATATAGCTGCTATATGTTGCATGAACATTTTTTATTCTCGTCGCCCTTATTCGTTCAAAACTAATTGATGGAATACTATAAGAAGGTATCGGCATGAAGTTGGAAAACTTTAGTTTACATAAGATCTTTTTACGTATGATTTGCTTGGCAAAGGGGAAGATAAAACAATAAATACTATGGTTCAGAGTTACTATTGCGTTAAACCCATATCGACAGATGAATTGGATACCAATTATCTGCCATATTCGCTATATCAGAAAGACCAGGTATCGGAGTTTTCCGTAGATAACTTGGGCGAAATTGGAGAAGGAGGGTTAGGCATCTAGACTCTGCGGCCGAGATCGCCCAAAAAACTTTGGAGGAAAGACATGAAGAGAGAAAAACAAAAGAAACTGGCAACAAGAGTAATTGCATTTATTGTCATTGGCTTGATCGTAGCCTTTGGAATCCTGACGAGTATTATTGCCGTCAGTACCAGTAAGGTCATGGTAGGGTTGCAAGAAGAGTACATCGCCCTCATTGCCGAGGAAAACGCTCGTATTTCTAAGGTGCTGATGGAAACAATGATTAACAAGCAAAGTGTTTTAGCATCAACCATCGTCAATCTGGACGCCATCTCACCAGAGCAAAGATTGGCTTACTTGAAAGGCCTAATGGAAAAAACAAGGGCTGAGGAGCAGGAAATCCTAAGCCTTTATTATGTGGTAGGCAGCACAGAATATTCCCCGAGCGGTTTCAGCGCTTACATCACTTCCGGTGCGATGAAATTTGAATCAAGCAAAAATGCCATTCTGAGTGATGAAGCTTACGCTGCGGCTCAATCACAGCGGAACTTAACGATTATAGATCCCCACAATAAAAGCATTGACGGGAAAGAGTACTTAGTGCTTTCTATTTTGCAACCGGTATTTGATACCGCAAATCAATTTGTTGGACTTGTGGGCTGTGATATTGATACAAGCTTGCTTGTGAATACGCAATACAATACCGGCGGGTATAAAAGCTTTACCAATGTCATTGTCAGCGGTAACCAAATGGTTATTATGAATACCAATGACCCCAGTGCCATCGGCAAAAAGTTTGCCGAAATTACCCTTAGTAAATATCCTGAGCGTATTTTGGAAGTGGCCAAGGGGAACCAAGTCAAAACGATACAGGATGAATTCAGAGATGGTTCAAAGCAGTATAGAGGCTGCGTTCCCTTTTTTGTAGGTAATTCCTCTAGCTCCTGGCTTAGTCTCACCAGCGTATCTAATGGAGAATTTATGGAACCTGTGGTCAGTGAAGTCGCCATGGTTGTTCTAATTTGTCTACTGACGCTTGTTGTGATATCTGTATTCAGCTTGCTGATCATCAACCGTTCCTTAAGGCCGGTCAGACAGCTTGAAACGATTGCTGAGGCGATTGCAGATGGAGACTTGAGCGTGAACTTCCCTCAACCTAGCAACGATGAAATTGGTGCCCTTAGCCTGTCTTTTATGAAAGTAAGGGATACCATTTTACTCTTGGTGGACAAGATCCATCTAATGGAAAATGAGTATACTGCGGGAGAAATTGATATTCAGATCACCGAAACAGAATTTAAAGGCCAGTTTGCTGAAGTGGCCAGGTCTGTGAATAAGATCCTTCATTCCTTTGTTACTGATATGTTAGTAATCATTGAGGGCTATGGGAAAATTGGAGATGGTGATTTTATGGCCACCATCAAGGAATTTCCAGGCAAAAAACAGCTTGTTAATGCAAAATTTAATGAGCTGCGCACGAATATCAGCTCCTTAAATAGCGAGATCCGAAAACTGATCGAAGGAGCCATCCAAGGGCAGCTGAATCTCCAGGTAGATACCAATGCATACAAGGGCGACTGGCAAAAGCTCACGCTGGGGCTTAATCATCTTCTCGAAGCCATACGCACACCCATAGCCGAAGCAAACAGCATATTGGATCGATTATCGGAGGGTGACTTTAGCGTAGAGGTGAGCCGGAACTATAAGGGAAGCTTTGCGTCAATGATGAACTCCTTTGATAAGATGATTGAGAATACAAGCTCGTATATTACGGAAATTACGGAAGTTTTAGAAATCGTCGCAAAGGGCGATTTAAGTAAAAGCATTACAAGGGAATATATCGGACAGTTTAATTTCATTAAAACCTCGATCAATAGCATTACAGAGAGGCTGAACCATAGTTTAACGGAAATCCAGAATTCCGCAGCTAATGTTCTGTCCGGTGCAAGGCAGATTTCCGAAACCTCAATGCACTTAGCCAACGGAGCCTCCAACCAAGCCAGTGCTGTGGAAGAACTAAATGCTTCCATCACAGAGATTAGCCAACAAAGCCAAGACAATGCCGAAAAAACCAAAGCAGCTAACGAGCTTTCCCAAAAGTCTATCCAAGGAGCCAAGGAAGGCAATGAGGAAATGCACAACATGCTGAAATCCATGGAAGAGATTAAGGAAGCCTCTAGAAATATTTCCAACATCATTCGGGTGATAGACGACATTGCTTTCCAGACCAATATATTGGCGCTAAACGCCGCCGTGGAGGCTGCAAGAGCTGGAGCGCATGGAAAGGGTTTTGCGGTGGTAGCGGAGGAAGTACGTGCTTTAGCTGCCCGTAGCGCTGAGGCTGCCAAGGAGACCTCTGAACTGATTGAAAACGCCATTACAAAGATATCGGAAGGAACCACTGTTGCCAGTCAAACGGCAGTATCCTTGGAAAACATTGTATCAAACATCAACTCCATATCGGAGATCATTCTTTCCATTGATGAGGCTACCGCCAGCCAGAAAGAAAACATTGCTCAAATCAGCATCGGTATCAATCAAATCTCTGAGGTCGTCCAGTCCAATTCCTCTACCTCTGAGGAATCCGCAGCAGCAGCCCAGGAGTTGAACAGCCAGTCTGAAATCTTGTCAGAGGTGGTTGGTAAGTTTAGGTTGAAGGAGTAGGAAAGTACTATAGTTTACGGAGTATTGATTGTCAATGAGCTTCCTCTTGTGCTATACTTTGATATGAAAAGAATAAAGTTTTATGCCTGCAAGCAATGTAACAACATCCTGACTGCAACAGGAGACTGTACAGTTTCCTGTTGTGGTGACATACTGGAAGTCTTGCCAGTGAATCCGAAGGACGAAGCCTACCGCTTGACTGTGGATGTCATCGAAGGCCAAGCTTGGCTTAGCTTGTTTGCAACGGAATAAATTTGCAACAGAACACAGCGGATCCTTTTTTACAGAGCTAAGCCAAAATGTTCCTTCAAAACTCCTGAGATTTCTTTTTCTTCAAGGCTCCGAACCACAACCCCGTCCTTGGTAAAGACCTTCAAGTCAGTGCCATCGAAGCTGGTTCGGCCTTCTTTTGTCCAAATATGCAGCATGTACGTCTTGTTGAAAATAGAGTCTCCAGCCTGCTCGCAGTAGAAGGATGGGGCAATAAAATCACTGGCGTAGGCGGGTTCTTCTGTGAAGGAGAATACCTTTACCCATTCATCATGATGAAAATGTTCAAGAACATTGCCGAAAAGCTTATGCCTTGTGAGACGGTAAAGCTCGTTGCCTTGGCGCTGTTCTTCCGTAGTCAAGCGGATGGGATAAAGAGGGGCGACACTGCCGACACCAACATCGCAGATGTAGCAGTCCTCCTCACATTGAACCCGCAAAACCCGGTGCCTCCCCATAGGCATACCCGATTCCCCCCGTAAAAACCGCCCCAAATGCTCCGTAACCTGAAAGCCCAAGGAACGCAGCAGCCAAGCAAAGAGTCCATTTAATTCAAAACAGTAGCCGCCTCTACCTCTTTCCACGACTTTGCTGTAAAGATCTGGAAGAGCGAGAGAAACAGGCTTCTTCGCCAGAATATCTAAGTTTTCATAAGGAACAGAATGAAAATGATGATACTGCAAGGCCTTTAAGCCCTCGTAGTTCCTTGAAACCTCGTGAAGTCCAATCCGCTTGAGGTAGGCTGTTATTTGATCTTGACTCATAACCTGTTGTTCAAAGCAATCGCTAAGCCCTATTTGTACGTCTTCCATGCTTTTATTCGTGCTCATTTGAGATCCCTCCATATTTTTTGTTATTGGATAAGTAATGAATTCGCTTCCCATTGCTGAAATCTTTATCCTTATAAAGCAGTATAGCACAGGACAACAGCGACTGACCATAGGATCAATCAACTTCCTTCATTAAACTCTAATGCACTAAAAAAGTACCGCGCCAAATACAAATGACGCGGTACTTTTTTAGTAGTTAATCACACGAAGCTCAAAGTATGCTTGCGGGTGCTTACATACAGGGCATGTCTTTGGAGCGAACTCACTGTCTTCAATATGCCCGCAGTTGCGGCAAATCCAAACCGACTTCTCCGTCTTTGCAAATATAGTGCCATGCTCTATGTTTTTGAGTAGTTTACGATAGCGTTCCTCATGCTCCTTTTCGATTTTTCCAACCGATTCAAAGAGGAAAGCAATATCAGGAAAGCCTTCCTCTTCGGCTTCCTTTGCCATACGGGCGTACATGTTCGTCCACTCATCGTTTTCACCATTTGCCGCAGTCTTCAGGTTGTCTACTGTATTGGCAATGTCACCGCCGCTTAGTAGCTTGTACCAAATTTTCGCATGTTCCCTTTCGTTCGCTGCCGTCTCCTCAAAAATTCCAGCGATCTGCTCGAAACCTTCCTTTCGTGCCTTGCCTGCATAATAGCTGTATTTGTTTCTAGCCTGGCTCTCTCCTGCAAAAGCCTCCATCAAATTATTCTCAGTCTTTGTACCTTTTAAGCCTGTCGTTACTGCTTCGCCTGCATTGCTTATTTTTTCGAAATCAGCAGCACCGTGTTTACACAGGGGACAAACATAGTCAGAGGGCAATGTTTCCCCCTCATAGACATAACCACATATTTTACAGCGATAGCCTTGAACCTTTGCTTCCTGGGGCTTCGGCTTAATGTGTTGCTGATAATAGGTATAGTTAAGGCTTGGCGCATCACCAAGAACCTTAGCGTCTGTAATATCAGCCTTGAATAAGGTATGCGTTCCGAAGTCCATCGTGTCGGTCACTCGGAAAGATAAATAGGCATTGGTATATTCAGGAAGATAGCTTATACCATTATCACTTCTGGCGATGTTCTTGTAGTCTCCTATCTTATCAACCGTTCTGCCTGATTGATATCCGAAATGCTTGAAAACCTCGAAGGGCGCTTCTGTAGTTAAAACGGATACATTAAATTCTTTTGACTGTACAATCAAGTCATGGGTAAAATTCTGTTTATTCACACTGATAACCCCTATGAGCGGTGCTACACTTGTGATTTGCAAAACGGTATTAATGATACAGCCGTTGTCCTGTTCTCCGCTTTTTGCGGTTAGCACATACAAGCCATATCCCAGCTTGAATAGAGCGGTATTGTCCATATAATCAAACCCCTTTCATTTGTAGATGAATGTAACAAAACAAATTATATCACTAATGACCTTGCACAGCAAGGTGCATATGCAAAGTCTTCAAGCGAATGTGATCTCTTGAAAATCATCTGAAAATCATACCTGCATAGCAAATGTTTTAGAATTATGGCCTTTCATTGTATAGTTACAGGAAGTATAGATGTCCCGCTGCCCTTCAGCTCGCAATGTGCTTTAATCCGTTCGAAGCTCTCCGAGCTTAAATAATGTTCAATTTTACAAGCGTCTTCCTTGGCCGTGTCCGGACTGACTCCAAGGCAAATCAAAAAATCTGTCAACACTGTATGGCGTTGGTATATCTCCGTGGCAATTTCAAGCCCTGCTTTGGTCAGGGTGATGTAGCCGGAGCTTCCCACTGTAATGTAACCGTTCTGTTTAAGCAGTTTCAGAGCTGCGCTGATACTGGGCTTCGAGTAGCCTAAGTGATTGGCGATATCCACCGCCTTGACCTCTCCGGAGGTCTTTTTTAATATCAAAATGGTTTCAAGATAATTTTCGGATGATTCCAATATTTTCATAGTAAGCCCTCCATCAATGACCTTTCTAAAATCGGACATGGGCTTGGCGAATCAGACCCCATGTGAATTTGAAAAGGTCCTTTATTCTGTAACGGTTCGATGCGATTCATTTTAGCGAATATTGATTAGTATATACTAACTAATCGTATGTGTCAACGAAGGAGAAAAGCTTACGGGAATGTTTCAATGGATATATTGACAGGCAAAGTAAGTTAGGCTATACTAACTTTAACCGAGTTAGCATAGCCTAACTTATTACAGGAGCTTGCAGGAGGTAAAGGATGAGCTTAAAGGATTTACAGATCGGAAAAAGTGGGCAGGTGATATCGGTCGGTGGCGAGGGCGCGTTGCGCCGCCGTCTGTTGGATATGGGCATTACCCCAAACACCATCGTCACAGTAAGAAAGACTGCACCCATGGGTGACCCATTGGAGATAAAGCTGCGGGGCTACATACTGACGCTACGTAAGGAAGATGCAGAAAGAATCATCATACAGGAGGTAGCTTTATGACCTTTGCTCTGGTGGGAAACCAAAACTGTGGAAAGACTACTCTTTTCAATCAACTGACCGGCTCTAATCAACACGTCGGGAACTTTCCCGGTGTGACGGTTGATCAAAAAAGCGGAGTAGTTCGGAAGCAGCCTCAGGTGACCGTTGTGGATTTGCCGGGCGTCTATTCGCTGTCGCCCTATACTATGGAGGAAATCATCACACGAGATTTTATTTTGAAAGGGAAGCCGGACGGCCTCATCAATATTATCGACTCTACGAACATGGAACGAAATTTGTATCTGAGTTTACAGCTGATCGAGCTGGGGATTCCTATGGTGCTGGCGCTGAATATGATGGATGAGTTAAGTGCGAGCGGTGGTGGGATACAGCTTGAAGCCTTTGCTGCGGAGCTTGGGATTCCGACCATCCCTATCAGCGCAGCAAAAAACGAAGGGATAGACGACTTGCTTGACGCCGCCATGCAAGTCGTCAAGCAACAAAGCAAACCCCAAAAGGTGGATTTTTGTAGCAGCGCAGTTCATCGTTGTTTGCATGGTATCGCTCACTTGATAGAGGATCACGCGAATCACGCGGGACTTCCGCTTCGCTTTGCCGCCGTCAAGCTGATCGAAGGCGATGAGCCGATTACGAAGCTATTGGCCTTGGGTGAAAACGAAAGGCAAAGTCTGGAGCTTTGCATTCAGGAAATGGAAAGCGACCTGCAAACGGATCGCCTAGCAGCTCTGGCGGATATGCGTTATAGCTTCATTGAGGCCCTCTGCCAGAAGACGCTTACAAAGCCCCCTGAAAGCCGTGAAGAAATCAGAAGCACAAAAATAGACCGGCTGCTGACCCACAAATATCTAGGCATTCCTGTCTTTTTGGGGATCATGCTGACAGTCTTTTGGCTGACCTTTCATGGGATCGGTACGTTTTTAAGCGACCAACTGGCGCTGGCCATAGACAATCTTAGCGCTCTGGTAGAAAGGGCTCTCATAGCCACAGGGATAAACCCTGTAGTACAAGATTTAATTATGAACGGGATCATAGCCGGTGTAGGCTCTGTCTTGTCTTTTCTGCCGATTATTGTTACCCTTTTCTTCTTTCTTTCTCTGCTGGAGGACAGCGGGTATATGGCAAGAGTGTCCTTTATGATGGATAAGCCTATGAGAAAGCTGGGACTTTCGGGTAAGAGCTTTGTGCCCTTGCTCGTTGGCTTTGGTTGCTCTGTTCCGGCCATTATGGCTACAAGAACTCTTTCCGGCCAGCGGGATCGGAAGCTGACTATCCTGCTGATTCCCTTTATGAGTTGTTCGGCAAAGCTGCCGGTGTATGCCTTGTTTACTGCCGCTTTTTTTCCGAAGCAAGCAGCGCTGGTGATGCTGGGGCTTTACCTGTCTGGTGTAGTTTTAGCTGTTCTGGTGGGGCTTGTTTTGAAAAAGACTGCATTTCATGGGCAATCAGTGCCCTTTATCTTAGAGTTACCCAACTATCGTATGCCTTCACCCAAAAGCGTTTGGCTTTTACTTTGGGATAAGGCAAAGGATTTTTTGCAGCGTGCCTTTACCCTAATTTTTATCGCAAGTATCGTGATTTGGTTTTTGCAAAGCTTTGATTTTAACTTGAACATCGTAAGCGCACCCAGCGAAAGTATTCTGGCTGTCCTTGGTGGCTTGCTTGCTCGACTCTTAAGCCCCCTGGGCTTTGGAGATTGGCGGACAGCAACGGCCTTGGTCAGCGGTTTTATGGCAAAAGAAGCTGTCGTGGGAACTCTTGGTGTATTGAGTGAGCAAGGCGCCGATACGCTTAATAGTGCTCTGGGCCTACTGTTCACACCCCTTTCAGCGCTCAGCTTTTTAGTGTTTACTTTGCTTTATACGCCTTGCATTGCGGCAGTTGCGGCAGTAAAACGTGAGCTTGGAAGCCTGTGGACTACTGGTATTGTGGTGTTCCAACTGTTGTTTGCCTGGCTTTGTGCTTTTGTTGTGTATCAGGTGGGCTTACTGTTTTTGTGAGGTCAAGGTATCTGTTTGAAAATATATCTGTGAGGTGTATCATGAATATTCAAGATCTAATTGTATTGGTCTTCATTGGCCTAGGCGTGTTGTTTGCCCTATGGCGTATCCGAACTGCAAAATCCGGCTGTCATGGGCATTGCCAAGACTGTAAGCACTGTCCAAAAAGCACAGATAAATGAATATCGATTGGAAAGCATAAAAAAACAGAATCAGATTGTCTTAACAACCTAATTCTGTTTTTTTATATTTTAGCTTGATCGAACTACGCTTCGCTTCCTAAAACGGGTTTTTCAAAATTTACTTATGATTGATACCACGCCAATTACCGGCTTTTTGAAAAAGGGATGGAGGGGGGCTTGGGGGGAGGAAGGGAAAAACTTTTTCGCCGTTTGAAAAAGTTTTTCCCTT